>CAMOCC010000022.1 GCA_946610035.1 uncultured Verrucomicrobiota bacterium | reverse complement strand
TCCCGTACTTACGGACCCATTCTGACAGTTTCGCAACCATTTTCCAAATATCGGCATTATTCGCATTTTGCCGATATCGGGGAAATTACACCATAAGATTCCGAAGGCGGTCAAGAGCGGGCACCCACTATCACAAGCGCGGCAAATCCGCCGCGAACAACGCCGCCACACAACGGCTATTTTTTGGTATAATATTGTCGCTTTCGGGAATTGATGCCCCGGGATGGGGATATAAAACGGAAGCCGTCCGGACCGGGCCTGCGGCGAAGGAGATCCGCAGGAATCCGCATTGGGCCGGGTAGCGAGGTAATCCGCTGAAAAACGCGGACGCCGCTCAGCGGCATGGCTGGCAGAGCCGATTCCAAACTGCAGCGACGGCGCGTGCCGTCGGCGAAACGCAAACGCATCCTGCAATGCAGGCGAAAGGAATCGGACATGGGATACACCACGGAATTCGAAGGTGAGTTCAGCTTGAACAAACCACTTGACGACGACACGTTCTACGCGCTTGAGGATTTGGACGGTTCTTTCTCAAATGGCGAGCTGCCGGATTCGTACTGTCAATGGAAAGTGGGAGATGATTGGCAGTCTATTAAATGGGACGGCGGCGAAAAGTTCTACTACTACATCGAATGGATCAGGGCCATTAATCGTCGGTATCTTCGACCAAAGAAATACATACTGAACGGGGAAGTTCTTTTTCAAGGCGAAAGCCTCAAGGACTGCGGAAGAATCGTAGCAAAGGACGGAAAGATCGAAGTCTTCTGGAATTACGACGATCCAAAACTTTCGAACTTTGCACCCAAGTCAAAGGCGAAATGCCACATTCAAGAAGGACAAGGAGTCCATTGGATAAGCCATGACCGAAGCGTGTTCTGCGACTTCGGAGATACCTCCTTGATGGGCAGCGA
The DNA here is from genome assembly GCA_946610035.1 of uncultured Verrucomicrobiota bacterium. Taxonomy (GTDB): domain Bacteria; phylum Verrucomicrobiota; class Kiritimatiellia; order RFP12; family UBA1067; genus UBA1067. The sequence continues at coordinate 35,521 of CAMOCC010000022.1, read as the reverse complement.
GACGGAAGACGCAGAGCAGAGCAAACTGTTTGGAATAACCATAGGCAACGCGGATGCAGTCGCCGTATTCGTTGACATCTCAGCGGAGCCAGGCACCAACAAAGAGTGGCGAGGGTTCAGTTCATGGGGTGACAAACGGCGCGTAAGAATAATGTCCCTTGACATGCTTTTCCCGCTCGTGGATTCCGAAAGAGGAGCGAGGACTCGCCTTACGGACATCTACAACGCAGCGAAAAAACTTAAGGAATGCGCCGACACCTACTGGCCATTTGCAACCAAGCAGTAACACCCCCAAATGCAACCAAAAGCTGAAAAGGAGAATGCCATGAAGAAAATACCCACTCTCTTCAAACGAATCTACCATGATGCCAGCCACCTGACCACTACAGACGAACTGACGCCCGGGTTTGAATGGGTACTGGAGGGACGCGGAGTCGCCACAGTAAAGTACGATGGCACATGCTGTGCCATCAATTCCGGCAGATTCTACCGCCGCTACGACGCGAAAAAAGGCAAGGTGCCGCCCGCTGGCGCGATTCCCTGCTGCACGCCAGATCCAATCACCGGCCATTGGCCGCATTGGATTGAATGTAATTTCACCAACACGGCTGACAACTGGCATCTCGCAGCACTGTACAATGCGGGCGGATTCAAGCTTAAGGATGGCACATACGAGGCAATCGGACCTCACTTTCAGAAGAATCCCTACGGCCTCACGCATGACACACTCGTCCGCCACGGTGCGGACGTCATCCACGATTGCCCGCGCTCATTCGTCGAATTGAGGGACTATCTCGGTTTTCACAACATAGAGGGCATAGTGTTCTGGCTCGACGGGGAACCTAAGTGCAAAATCAAGCGCAGCGACTTTGGCTTCAAATGGCCGAGCGATTGAACAATCAAGGCCCCGTCACTTATTGCAATATGTGACGGGGCGACAGATGGGACATGGGCTGGGGATTGGTGGGTACATTGCAATGCTATGCCTTGATTCGTTCCGCCGTTTCATTGACGCCTACTCCACCACGCTTACTCCACCAATGGGGTCATGCCCTCCCCGCGTCACGATGATTGCGGTTAAAAACAGCGTCTCCAAGACGAATCAACACTCTCGTGTACCAAGGTTTCTTTCGAATACCATCCCATCGACGATGTCGGCTGTCACGTCCCCCAAATTGTTCATACATCCGCCAATCATGGAGGACTGATTTACCTTGATTCGCGCTGGGTGTAAATCCTGTAAGATCAAGATCCATGTCATCTGCCTCCATTCCCTCGTAAGCGTATCTTTAAGCCTGCTTCAAATGAACTGCCCTGGAACTTACTACAAGGTTTCACAACCTTCATCCCCGCCTTCGCGCGCTGCCTGACCACCGTAACCTTGGCGTAGGTGGTCTGCTTCTGCATCGCCGCAAGTCTTCTGGTTTTTACAAGTCCCATATAATCATCCCGTTTACGCATACATTATACCATATCCCCTTCTTCCCGTATAGCCGCGCACCGCGGCAAATCCGCCGCGGAGGATTAACCACGAAATACACGAAAAGTCGGACACTGCATCAATCGAGCTGTTTCAACAAGCATTAACCCGTTCGAGTCCCGTCTCAATTAGTTCAGCCCCTTTATGATCCTACAGTATCAATGGGTCCTGCCCCTATTCGACTCCGGACCTATTTAACTATTACCTTTTATTCCACCACCCTCTACTTGACCAATAATTGCATTGCGAACTTGTTCCAATACCCGAGAAGCCATCAACGTCCACTTGCTGAGGCGGATGAGTCAATTCCATCTGAACTGGTTCAGCTTTTGAAAATGGATCATGACTCCATCGCTCTTTCTGCGCAAGTACCGCCTCGACGCTCTCAAACCATGCCCGCATCTTCGCACGCTCCTCAGACTCCAAGTTCCCCACTGATTGTCGTAATTCATCCAGATAAGCACGAACATGGCAACAATCTTCAGCCACCTTCGCCTTAAGCAGAACATCGTTGAATAGCTTTTCTGCCGCCGCCTTTCGTGCCTCCGTTGCCGCCGCCGCCTCACGCCGCTTACGGTCCTCCTCAGCCCGCAAACGCTCTTCCTCCATTCGCTTCTCTTCACGCTCCCGAGCGGCTCTCTCACGTTCTATACGCTCACGTTCAAAGCGCTCCTGCCGTTCCTTTTCGCGAACTTCAGCTTTCTTTTTCTTCGCTACGACGGCAAACAAACCGTCGACCATTTCTTCTATGTGATCCTGAAACCATAGATACTTGTGCTCCCTCAGAATCACTTCCGGCGAGCCCAACGACCGATCTAGCCGATGACAGAATTGAAGTTTACCAGAATAAACATCCCCCGCGACAGGCTCGCGAAGTAGATATGCTTTGGGCTTAATCTTCCCCTCTCGGAACACAAGCGGGACATCATACCCATCTATCTCAGCTATAAAATCAACGTCTGGCCTGTCATTCCGATAACCATACCCGTTTGATATTTCCTTAAACTTGAACTTCGCACCTTTTTCAATGCATTTGGGGATAAACTGATTTAGAACACAGACAATCCATGGGCGAATCTCTTTTGAGCATTCATTACCCCTGAAATTACACATCTTGACTTGACGCCCAAACATGCGCACATATTCCGGAGGATACGGCTCACGATCAGACCGAAGACAATAGCCTCTGAAGTTTCGAGCAAGCGGATGTAACACAGCGCCTTTTATAGTTGCTTTAACTTTCTCCATGCATCTTGTGAATGCATCAGGTGACTGCGATTTGTCAGCATTATATAAATCCTCGACTATCGTTTCTTCATCAGCACCAAAAACATCAACAGCCTTGATCCCATGTATAGCGATGGCCATCTGTTCTGGAGTTAGGATTTTGGCAAGAGATAATAAGACACCCGGCATGGGCTTCGAATATTTATAAAAGTGAGACTGCCATTCCTTCAATGTTTCAGCATCGACTTGGGGCATTTTAGCCCCATGGTCTGCAAGATATATGACTATGGCTTCGTTCTGCTGCTTAAAATGCGATAACAACAAAGTAGAGGTGCCGTCTTCTCGATCATTGACAACGAGACCGCATTTGCACATATAATCAGCCTTAGTTGCGTCACACCATTCCATGTCCCTCGCCGCCTCATTCAACAACTTTGCATCAGAATCATTATGCCCCAGAGACCTAAGCAGATTTCGGGTTCCCTTGCGGACTGCTGCAGCGAAAACTGAATCTTTAGCACCATCATCCTCATCAACTACGATACTCCTACGCACATCCACCCCAATCCATCGAATCAGCGAAAAGATTCGTTCTGCCTGCTTGGCCGCCGCTATCTGTTGTTCACTTTGCTTATAATCGTCGTTCCGTCCAATGTACCACGTAGAATTCTCATAAATCTCATCAATAAGTTCAATCATCTTCCGTAGCAACGGGACTTCCATGGAGCGATCCTGTTCGAACCAATCTCGCAGCGCCCTCGCAGTCCCCCACTCTACTTCATCGATGCCGCTGTCAATGTCCGTCGTGTCTTTATTGTGTTCGAGGAATGCCGTTACAAGATCACGTTTATGGGATTCAAAAATCGAATACCACTGTACATAATTTGGATCGGCACCATGATCTAAAAGAATTCGCGCGTTATCAACGTGTGGATATAGAACAGCATCCCTCAACGCTGAATTCATCGTGTTCGCATACTGTTCCCAGCCACCAACAGACAACAACAATTCCAACATTGAAAAGAAGCCCGATTCCGACGCGACCTCCAACACCGACGACGTCCGCGATTTTGGATTATAGATAGGCTCTCCTGATTCCATCCACTTTCGAACATAGTCAAGGTTCCCGCTGCGCACAGCCTCGATCAACGGTTTCAGTTTCTCATCGTATGGGGTTACAACAACCATATTCAACTCTCTTGCGAAGCTCTGCGCGCACCATGGGGGCACCATAGCACAACACACTCAAATGACAAAATACCCCACATATCCGATGGAGACCTTGCCGTCCACCGTCTGAAAGGCACCTTCCCACAGGACCTTGTCGACCGATCCCGCCGGATACTGATACCCCTCGATGATAATTTGCACGGCTCAGCGTTCCTCGTTATCAATTACGAAATATCCGCCATTCTTAGGTGCACCACGAAATTCAATATCACCAGCACCTTTCAATTCCTTGACATAACGCTCAACCGTCTGGACGCTTTTCCCGATAAGCAAAGCAAGCTCATTGGTCCGTTTTCCCGGATTCTTGCGAATGGCCGCGAGGAGAATTTTTACTCCCTCATTTACTCCCTCATTTACTCCCTCAACAGGGTCGGTTACATTCAATTCGCGCACCGTTTCAGCGTCAGATTTCAGGAACATCTCATGGATCGGCAATATAAACGTGAAGTAATCACGATGGGTATTCGTCTCCAGTATCGGCTTGGGCGATCCGTTCGCCTTTGCGCGCTGCTGCTTCTGCATCGCTGCCAGCCTTCTTGTTTTAACAAGTCCCATGACATCCGCATATGATTGCTACTGTATCAATCAAGCTGTATCAATAAGCTTTGCCCCTTTCACCCTTTACATATCGCAGCCAGCTCTTTTTCGTATCTCGTGAGCAGAGCAGACTTCGTGGACGAATACCAGAACTCCGCCAGGTTCCGCTTCTCATCCGCATCCATTTCCCGCCGTGAAAACAGGATTCTGCTCTTTGCATCAAGAGCCTCGCGCTCTATCATGGCGAGAATCTCATCTCGCCGGGCGAGTCTTTGCGCGTTCTCTTCTTCCATCTTATCCGCCAGATAACTCTGCCGTTCCTGCTCCTCCTTTTCCCTTCGCTTCTCGTCTTCCCGCTCTTTTTCGCGTTGTTCCTGCTCCCATTGCCGACATTCGGCGTCGTAGCGCTCTTTTTCTTTTTCCTCCTGTTCTTCAAGCCACGGAGAAAAGAATCCCTCGTCGTACTCCTCCTTGGTGAGCCTTGGCGGCACATGGCCTTCGGCTATTTCCCTGATTGCATAACGTCTGTAGTGCTTGTCAAGCAAATCCGCCCTGGTCTTCTCGCTCTCGCGACGCATTCTTTCAGCGAATTCTTCCGCCTCCTTAGCCCTTCTTGCCTCTTCTTCTTTCCGCTCTCGGTCACGCGCCTCCTTCTTTACCTTGCGCGCGGCCTTCTTCCTTGCCTTTTCGAGCTCTTCGGCATCTTCTTTTGCCTTCTTCTCCTGCTCAATCTGCGTTTTGGTCTTGACAGGTTCAATGGCTAGATCGGTAATCTTTTTTACCGCCTCCTCGGTCAGACGTCTGACCACTTGTTGCGAGGCATCGAAAAACGTGAACCGATGGATCTCGCCGTCTCTGGCGAATATTTCCAGAGAAGGGGAAAACAGCCCTTCTTTCACCGACGCAGTCCGCACGGTTTCAATCGGAATTTTAAGCTGTTGCACATCGTTGAACACCCAGACGTTCATGTTCGTCAAAATCAAGTATCCAAACAAGTTGCCGGACGAAAATGAAAACATATGCTGCCAGAATGCCTTGGCATTGTTGAACCTAACGCGTATAGCCGGTTCCCAGAGGCTGCACTCTTCTTCATCAAAGCGCAACAGTCCCTTGCCGATGCACACTTCCTTTATCTTCTGAGCTGAATCGGAATAATTCATGACGGCCCTTTGTTGTTTTGCATTTACTTGTGATTTATGAATGATTTTCTTCTTTGTGACTATGGGGTCCCCATAGTCACACTCATTTTCCCAACAAGCGAGAAAGGAACGACTTCCGCCTGAAATCTATTCCAAAGAATTCTCTCGCTTCGTCGAGCTCCATGATGACGCTGTCGCGAGAGCGCTTGGCACAAAGGTTCTCCGGCAGCTCCTTCATGAGCCTATCGGCGTCCCAGTTTACGCCGGCATCATAGCGGACAGTTCCCGCGCGCTCATCAACCTCGAAAGACTTTGGATTGCTAGACCACGCAGTTTTAATCACCTGAATCGCATATTTGCCAGTCACCTTTTCGCTGAAATAGTCTTCAAGCGACAACTTGCGAATATATGAAGGTAACTCGCTCTCATGCGCCGAGAAGATTTCATACAACACTTCCGAAGAAACCTTCAGTATGTCTGGGCATTCCGACTCCGGATTGTCATCCTTCAGCTGGTCCATCATGTCCGGAATCTTCCCCAACATCAAGCGCAGATATTCGCGATAGAACGCCGTTCCAATCTTCTGCTGGACAGCGCGAACGACATTGCTCTTCATGACTTCAGTGTTAGTAAGGCCGGCCTGAACGCGACATATAACTGTTCGGCGGATCACCTCTTGCGCCACTGCCTTGACATCTTCGTTCGCGCTTATGACAACTGCTGGGTAATGAACTAAATGCTCCAACAAGCCGAAATCGTCATTCTTGATTGTCTCGACGGCATGCTGATTGAACCTGTTGTTTGTAAGGTCGTCAACAATTATGGGGGCGCCCTGGACTCTATGACGGAGCCCGTCAATGGCCGTGCGAGTAAACTCCGGCGCGCCCATCTTGGTCTTCTGACCAATCATCATCTTGAGAATCGTCTCAAGAAAAGATGTCTTACCCGCCTTTGACTGTCCATAGACGAGCCCAAACACAGGATATGGCAGAGTCTTCTGGTCAAATCGCAAGGCAGTGTCACGCATAACAGCCATGAGTGGCGAGCAGAAAAACCAGTTGGCAAACTCGTAGTAGCGATTCTGCATCCCTTTGCTGTCGCCGTGGAAACGCTCATATCCATTCATGTAGCGAATGAACATGTCGACGTCGCTTTTCACTGCATCGGCATCAGGATTCAAGTCTAGATTCTTGCCGTTTAATGAAACAGTGCCATGCTCCGAATCTATGACAAGCTGCGGATACTCACTTCTCAATTCCTTTTCGCGCTCGGTATCCCGAATAACCTGGCGACGCACCTTCTGGATAATCTCTGACGATATGAAAATCTTGCCTGCCTTCTTGTCAGCCTTTGTGATTGGAATGGCCGGCTTGATTCTCTTCGCAAGTTCACGAGTGTCAAGAACGAACCGAACCTCTTCATCTGCATCTTTCGCGGGTTCGATGTAGACGGCCTTTTTCACCTTGACCGTTTCAGCTATCGGCAGCGCATCCAAATTCTCCGACGCATCCCCAACGACTATGGCCTTCTTTGTAATGGTATCGACGCTAATGCCCTTCAAATCTTCGTAGGCCTCATTGAACCTCTCGTACGCCGCATCAGAATCAATGTAGCATATTGTCTCGCGTTGCCGTCCGCGGAAGGCATTGAACGACATGTTCGCGGAGCCCAGGATAACGCGTTTACGTCCATCATCGGCCTCTAGAAGATATAGCTTTTCGTGAGAAAGCATTTCTCGGGCGACAAAGAGTCGGATATCCCCGGATTCAACGCGTTCAATCATCTTCGTCTTTGACTTGGAATCGGCCTCACGGATGCGCTCCATCAGCTTCGACTGGTACGCCATGATCTCCTGAAGGTTATACGACATCACCTCCTCGCAACCGAAGATGATTTCCACGTCCTTGAACATCTCTATAAGCTGATATACGAATCCAATGCCAGACGAATATGTAATCGCCCTCAGGCGGTCAAATCCGCCAAACAGCTCCTGCCATGTCATCGACTCCGAGGACATGTAGTCGAGCTTGGCAACGTCGAGCCTAACATCGGCTCGCAAACCGCCTGCTGCATCAGTTCCGCCAAACAAATCCATGTCGTCTCTACAATCCATAGCCATTATCCCTTCTATTTGCCGACAACATATCCCCACCCTTCTTCACCGGCGACTTCATCCCCGCCTTTGCGCGCTGCCTGACCACCGTAACCTTGGCGTACGTGGTCTGCTTCTGCATCGCCGCCAATCGTCTGGTCTTCACGAGTCCCATGATTATGCTCTCACTTTCCTGTTTCCATGTTACTTTGCCAATGAGGCAATTAAAGGCCAATTAGACTTTCCGCCTTGCTCCAAAGGTCATTGCTACGATTTCATCAAGTTGCTTTGACAACTCCGCAAACGGCTTTGCTAGATCAAGAACTCGCACGGCTATGTCATGTCCGCCGATCGTCCAAGTCGCGGGTTCTGGAGCATTCTCAGAAGTTTTGGCGTAAAGGAGCATTCCACCGATAGGTTTGCGCGGCTCCACCGCCTGCTGGTTGTTCACGTACGCTAGTATCTGATAAAGATGGCTGTTTCGAATCGATAAACGATCCCAATGCATCTGCATGATCGATCCGTAGAACTTGGCATCGATAATCAACGTCTTCAACGCGTCCGAAAGCATCACGTCGGACTGCATCGTGGGCAGAAGAGATTCATCCGTCCCGTGCGGAACGTCCCAGGCTATCTGCTTTGACATTGCATGCAGATCATAATGCCGTGCATAGTATTCACGAATGAACCCTTCATAAAGTGACGCCATGTTGTCTTCATCAATCTCCATCTCCCGAATTCGACGATTCACAGAATGGGCTTCATCCAGCAGCAAGCCGTCAATTACAAACTTGCAAACATTAATGAGCATAAGATAGTGCTGGTTGTTTCTCTCATACCGTAAGGCACTCCACCTGATACGATGGATGTCAAGAGTGTCCACATCTCCAAAGAAGGAGAGCGCCCGCTTGAGTCTTTTCCCGCTGCGCTCCAGCTTGCCCGTGCCAAGAAGTGCGACCGCCGTGGTCTTCAGAATCTGGTTAAAGCCGTTGTTGACCGAGAACTCGTCGTGAACGCAGGATATGACCTGCCGCTTATTCTGCAGATGCCGAATCGTCCCCGTCATGTTGATCTTCCCGCGCAACCCGGCCATGTCTTCATGGATCTCTTCGTACATCCGGAGCAGGCCGCGCTTCAAAAGATGGGACAACCCCAAAGACAATATCTCCCCAAACAGGTCTTCGGCGTGCTCGAAATCTTCGCCAGACATGTTCGAATACACGCCTTCGCGAAGCGCCTTGAACGCATACGCGAGCATGTAATAGATGTTCAGGATATTTATGCCCTTGACCGTCATCGTATCGCATTCAAAAGTTTGTTTCTCTCCTCGTTGGCCTTCGACTGATTGTCAAACCAATATTCGTCGAGTGTCGGCCCGATATCGTAACGTACGATTTCCTCTGGACTCAGCTCGCCGCAGAAAAAGCTATGTCCGATGACAAAGCCCTTTCCGAGAGAAGCATCGGCTATGATTTCGTTATTGAGCTTCTTCACGGCTTCAACAAGCCTTTTCATCTTGTCGTCGCCCGACATAAGCGCAGCGAACCCCGCCGAATCGAATCCAGGCTCCATGGAAATAAAGCTGAACCGACGGCGAAGCGCGTAATCCATCATCGCCAACGAACGATCGGCCGTATTCATCAACCCAATGATGTAAAGGTTCTTGGGAACCGTAAACTGCTCGTCTGGTCTGTAGGCGAGACGTACCGCATAGGCCTGATCCCCGCGCTTGTCCGCCTCAATCAACATCAATAGCTCACCAAAAATCTTGGAGATGTTCCCGCGATTTATCTCGTCGATGATGAAGAAATAGTCTTTGTATGGATCGTTTTCCGCTTTCTTGCAGAATGTGTAGAACACACCTTCGCGAAGTTCAAATCCACCATCAGAGGACGGCTTGTAGCCGCAGATGAAATCCTCGTATCCGTAACTCTGGTGGAACTGGACGAACTCCACGCGTTCATCATCGCGCTCCCCCATCATCGCCCAAGCAAGGCGCCGCGCGGCAAAGGTCTTTCCCACGCCCGGCGCGCCGGTCAGAATGATGTTCTTCTTCTTTTCGAGGAGCGATACCATCAGATCGAAGGTTTCAACCGAAACAAACACGTCTCGCAAGAATTCTGTCTTCCCGTAAACCTTCCCCCCATTATCAGGCAAAGGCTTAGTACCAGAATTATCTATCTTTCCATCATCAACAGCACTCATCCCCATGACAGCATCATACCAAAAGCTCAAGAACTTGTTCTTGCACGTTGGCTTGACTTCGCTCAACGTCGCAAGATTGTACAAATTGTCATGTGGCCCTTTCCCGGTTTTCTCCCTATACTTTTCGATATAGTCAGCAGCATCCTCACTCAGAACTTCTACGGGGCGGACAATGTCAAACCAATTCAACTCATCCTTCTGATCGTTCTTACGGCAGGGTCCAGTCACCCGGACCAGCGCGACAAACCCCTTCTCCCGTATCCCGATGACATCACCCTCGTGCATGTCCCCAGCGAACTGTTCCGGCTGGCCGCCGTCATTGTCCCACGCTTCACCCATTCCAACAACGCCATACTGCTTGAGTATTTTAAGGACATCTTCCTGGCTAAACTGTGAATCACTTCCCGGATGAAGCTGCATGTGCCAGAAGCGAGGACGCACGATTCCGAGCTGCCGAGCAATAACGCCTACAAAGGCCTGCTGCGTCAATTCACCTCCCTGCACCAGTTTCTTTTTATCCTCGTAGAACTTGCGCAGTACCTTGTTGCGATCAACATAACTTTCCGGCTTTCCCAGACCGTAGCCGTCAATTATGGTGTCAATCCAATGCGTACTGTTGACTTGGAGAAACTCGTCTGGGTAATACAAAATCAGAATCTTCAGCAGAAAACTCTTGCCGACACAATTAATTGAATCGAATGTCCCTTGTTGACCATGAGCTTCAACTAGTGCCTTAAGTGGCTTAGCGATCACCTCATGCAATATTGTTCCATTGTCGGCATCCGAATGTAAATCCTTATAACGTTTCAAGGCCATAGTCATCTGATATGAATTGGTATCCTTCTCCCAAAACATACCGTAACTCCGTGAGGAACCAGGGAAATAACTCGACATTCCGTTTGTTCCTCGTTCAATCCACCAGCAAAAGTTTTCCTTGTCGCCATGGCCGATACAATAGGATTCCGGCGTCAGATGGTCTAGTTCGGCTATTGGGAACTTTGCCACGAACGCAACCCGCTGCTCGCCAGCAACCTTCGCCTGCTCTAACTCTGTTTCAGTCGGATGATAGGACTTAATCTTTTCGTCCAGTTCTTCAAGCTTTGTCATTTTTCATTCTCCTTACAGTCTCTCTTTTGTTGGACAACATTCTCCTCGTTCCACTACCGACACGAAACCCCGCACCTCTTCGCTATCGGCGGAACCGAGAACGAGGTGGTCGAGGAACTTTACACCAAGCATTTGCGCGGCAGATTGCAAGGCGGAGGTGAATTGGTAGTCGGACTTATTGAACTTACTGGCCATTACGCAAAATCTCCAATGTTCTCAAACGTCACATTGTCCCAAGCCGAAAGAAGATCTTCGACCGTTGGATAACCCCAATCGACAATCTCCGCCGACGAGCCTTCAACATTCAAGACGACATACATGCTGTCCGCTCCGTCGGCGTCCACCGTCAACGAGCTTCCCACGCCTTCATACGAGTCCAACTTGAGGATGTAGTATTTCTTTTCCATGTCATGTCCTTTACATCAGCCTCACCCCTAAGAGTCTCTCAATCATCAGGCCCCTCTCGCATATTCGTAGACGTCGGCCGGAATTGGGTACTTGAGCTCATAGTCGATGCCAATTGGGCATTCGCCTTCATGGTTTAGCACTCGACTGACAGGGCCGAGGAAGATATAGTTCGACGTTTGATTGCCGATCGGATAAGAACCTGTGATGTCCATCTGTTTTCTCTTGGATTGACGAATGAACAACATCTTCGTGAAGCTGTCCGAGACATATCGCTTCCCAGGCTCGGAAATAAGCGTTGTATTATTAGGGCTCTCCCAATGAAAGATGTTCTGCGATTTTGCATGATCCTTGTACATGGTTGTAGGCGAGAAATCCTTATCGCCCTTTAATCGCGTTATGAAAAACGCATCCATCATTCTTTCCCTGCAATAATAAACTCCACTAACCAACGTCATACCGTTAGTGCCTAACGCCGCATATATCTGCTTGGAATTGTACGAACGATGCAACTCTAGATACTTTGACGTCTGCGGGAATATCTGATACTCCAACGGAGCACACTTACTTTGGCGCCACTCCAGAAACTCGCACAAGTCACGACAAACTCCTGTGCGCGCCATAATCTTATGCCACACTGCATCAACGTTATTCATTCCGACCTTCGAATCAAATGCCGACAACAGGAAAAACTTCGCATACTTTACATCATCGGGAGACATGCCCTCTGTGCAACCGGAAAGCACCTTAATCCATGCGTTGATCATCCGCGGGCTGTCTGTCTGAGCCAAGGAATTAAACCCTTTCCCCATTTCATCTTCAGGACCATCAATACCCAGCGCCTTCGCCTCCAGCGCCGCGGGCAACGTATAACGGAAAATTGGCGCGGGCGACGACGCAGATATCTCATCCATCAAGCGGCGAAGTGGCAAATGTATGCGGGCATCGCGAATAACGTTTATCAAATGGCTCTTAAGTGTGTTCCCTCGGAGTGCCGCCATGTGCTTCTGAATATTCTCAAGCACCTTTGTTTGTGCCTGTTCAGTAAGCGAGATTGAGCAACCTGCAGGAAGAAACGGCATTCCCTTCTTGACCTGCTCCTGCAAAGGAATATCCTTTCTCGTGGACATGAACAAGTAGCGCTCAAACCCACGATACTTGGAGTTGTGATTCCCAACAAAATCAAGGACAAGCAAATCATCTTTTTGATACTGCGGTGGCGCAATGCGCAATCCACGCCCGAGCTGTTGCAGGAAAATCAACGGACTGTTCGTCGGACGCATCATCAAGACCGTGTTCACTGATGGAATATCCACGCCTTCATTAAATAGATCGGCCGTAAAGATGACCTTGACATCAGGCTCCATCCTGGCTATCGCATCCATTGCCTTTGCCCGTTCTTCTTCAGAAGAAGATCCCGACAAGACAATAGATTTTATCCCCTTCTCGTTGAAATAATCACAGGCCGCATGCGCGTGCTTCAACCCCGCGCAAAAACCAACGGCTCGCAACAACGACAGGTCTGCGACATACTTCAGAACTGTTTGATGGACATTCTGAAGATGCTTGCCGTTGTGATGCAAGATGTTTTCTATCTGCTCTTTCTCGCCTTGTCCCCAATTTACATCAGAGTAGTCAACGTCATCATCAATACCGAAATAAGTAAAAGGAACGATATGGCCATGCTCTATCGCCTCAGCAAGAGACAACTCATGCGTGAAGTCACCGCCAAAGTCGCCTCGGATATCCTTGCCGTCTGCACGAAACGGAGTCGCAGACAATCCAAGCAAATCCGTCTTGCCACTCTCAATCGGCTGGTGGTAAAACTGGATTATTTCCTGGTATGACGCTGCCGCCGCATGATGACACTCGTCCAGAACAATAAGATCAAAGAAATTATACGGCAGCTGTTTACAGACGTGCGTTGCCCATGACTGAACCGTACAAAAAATCTGCTCTGCCGCTTGCGAGTCAAATGACGCCCCCTCAGAAATCAATGCGCCAAATTTAGGCTCTTGCAACACGGCCCGGTATTTCTCCCTGGCCTGTTCGACGATATCCTTCCTGTGAGCCAAAAACAACAGCTTTGGCTTTCGCTTCAACTTCCTTGCCTCATTTGCGTAGTCAAATGCCGCAACAATAGTCTTTCCCGTTCCAGTTGCAGAGGCAATAAGATGGCGATGCTTCCCCAAGTCACGCTCTGCCGCAAGCTCAGCAACCATTTTGGCCTGGTATGAATGAGGATGAATGGTCACATATGAACGCAGGCTCTCATCGGAAACGGGTTTCTTGCAAGTCGCGACCTGGACCCTGTTGTCATTCAACGCCGCTCTGATCCGGTCAATGTCGCCCTCTGTGCATGTTTCGAAGTTCTCGTCATTCCAGCACGATTCAAACTCAACTATTGATCGAGCCCACAAATGCGGAATTTCCTGCTGTGCAACCTTAATAGTCCACTCAAGACCAGATGTGAGCGCCTGAGAAGAAAGATTCGCAGAACCAATGTAAGCGGAGCCAAACTGCGTTTTACGATGAAATATATACGCCTTGGCATGAAGTCTTGTCTGCGATGTGTTGAAGCAGATTTTCACTTCGGTGTTGGGGAGCTTAAAAAGCAGCTTAAGCGCCTCCAAGTCGGTCGCCCCCATATACGTTGTTGTTGCGATTCGCAATCGAGGCGAACCATCTGAGTTTGCCCTGCCGCAAAACTGCTGGAGTTGTGGATAGAAAGCCCTTATTGCCTTGAGCTTGATGAATGAAACAAGCCAGTCGGCACTTTCGCATGACTTCAGCTCTCGCTCAATCTCATTGCCCAGCTGCAATGAACGTCCATTTGGAACGATCAATTCAGATTCAGTCAGATCAGTATTTGGACGTTCTGTTTCATCCGCATCCGGAATCAACTTGATTTCTTTCAAGATGTTCTTATCGGTCGTTCCTTCTGCTGGCAAGGTTCTTGCCGCTGCATTCTTTAACTCAATTGTTTCTGGAAGGTTCTTAAGAGCATCATGCACCCAATCGTCGGAGCGATCTTCCTTTGCGGCTTCTTCTTTTAATTTATCTGCAATAAACTTTTCTACTTCGTCAGAAATCGCCCGCGCCATCATGCGCGCGATAGTATCTGCGTCCGGCTTTTCTTCATATGAGGCCTTCTCGTTAAGTTTCAGTCGTTCTATTTCCGCCTTTACTTCTGGCGTATTCAGAAGATAGTAAAGACCAGGCTGTGTCAGATCAAATTTCATGTGCCCACCTCCACAAACAACTTGTCTATCAACTCGGAATCCGCCGGGGCAAATGGCATCCCGCGCATCTCGGGGACCGTCACCCATCTTATCTGCTGATGCTCCAAGGCCTTAGGAATTGAACCGTGCTTCGGCGAGCAAGAGATAAGAGTCAAGCGTATCGTCTTTTCGGGATATTCATGCACAACCGAATCAATTATGTGTTCGTTCTCGATATCGAGGGAAAGCTCTTCGCGGCACTCGCGCGCCAAGGCCTCTTCCGGCGTTTCGCCCGGCTCTATCTTGCCGCCCATGAATTCCCAAAGGCCACCTTGCGCCTTGTTCGCTGGCCGTTGTCCGACAAGATACCTGTCGCCATCTTTGATGATGGCACCAACAACTTCAACTATACGCTTATCGTTCATGCCCACTATCCTACCAATAATTCCCTATGCTTTTCAAGTAACGCCTGTGACGGCAAGAACTTTGTCGGCAAGGACATTGCTTGCCCTTCGCGGTCAAGGAAGTAAGACTTTGCCGCCGCGTCGGTATAGTGGTCTTTGATTGCCTTCGAGACGATCAGACGGTAGTGTTCGTCGAAGGAAATGAGGTGACGGTCAAACGCGGCGTCGTAGGTTGCGGAAAGGCACAAGCCGTTTTCGGGATTGAGGCGGTTCTTTTCGTCTTCCGCCCACGGGCTAATGTGGCTGGCGCGAAGGACATCCGGCACGGCGAGTCCCGTCACACAGCATTTGCCTTCGTAGTTCGCCAGTACCATCTTTCGGAAGATGTCTTGGTTCACACGCACCTTGACGGCGGCAAGCTTTTCCTTGCCTTCTTTCGCGGTGAGATTCAGATGCGCCTCGAGGTCGGTTTGCGATGTAGTATCAATCAGAGATTCGGCCTTTTGCGCGACGGCCTTGCCGCCGGTCTCGCCCGATACCTTTGCGACAATGCCGTCCTCAAATGCCTCTGTCGCCAAAAACTCGCCGTAGGCGCGAACAGCCGCCGAGCAGAAGTTGTTCTTAAGATAACTGGGCGACTCGAAATCAGGATATATGGAACTCGCCGCACCCTTCCGAGATTCAGCACAGATCCATTCGTGTAAGGCGTGAATGTCAGCGAGTGAGAAACTGTGCCACATCGAGCCACCAACGATTGGTCTAGGATAGTGCTTCGTCAAAATCGGGCCAAGCATGTCAAGCGCACGGACATACGACGCGGCCTTGCCGCTTCCGTCCGTGTTCGTCGCGAAGATGAAGTCTGTAAATGACTGCCGAAACATAATAGTATTATACCAAAAAACAGGTCTTGGCGGCGGTTCGAGTTGTCAAAAGAGGCCGAAATTGAACGAAAAACGGCATTTTGGGCGGAATATGGCGGAGTAGGGCGGAACGCGGGCCAAACCGGCGCGAGGAACGCGCGGTCCGCGCGGAGCATAAGCCGCAGCGGTAGGGCGGGCTCACCGCAGTGAGGTTTAGCCGTGTAGAACGTGTAGAGCGTGTAGATTAAGCGGCGCGCTTGGCAATCGCGCCCTACCGGCGGGTCAGCCGAACACCGACTCCTTGACCGCTGGGAGGAACGCGCACGCCTTCGCGACACCTGCAGACGTGAACCGCCTAAGTTTCATTTGGCTCGGGCTCCTCTTCTTCCTCGGAACACGGAAGCTCCGAGATCTGGTTCTCCTCTAGGACAAGTTCCGTAATTTGGCGCAATCTGTTTTGCAGGATCTCCTTGTTCGGCAATACGAGCTGGTAGGAGGCAACCATTGTCGGCGACATGCTGCGCGACAGGGCGTATTCAACAACCGAATCGTCCTTGTCGGTGCAAAGTATCACACCAACGCTTGGATTTTCGTCTGGCTTCCTCACGTCGCGGTCGAGCGCCTCTAGATAGAAGTCTATCTGGCCAATGTCCGACGGGCGAAACTTCCGCGTCTTGAGCTCGAAGGCGAAGAAACAACGCAGCGTTCGGTTGAAGAACACGAGATCGATATTGAAGTCGCTTTTCCCCACCTTGACCGGATACTCCTTGCCAACGAACGTGAAGTCCTTTCCGAGCTCAAGTATGAAATCGCGCAAATGCGAGACGATGGCATCCCTTAGAGTCGCCTCGCGATGACGCTCCGGTAGATCGAGAAACTCAAGGGAATAGACGTCGGGCACAACCGCCCGGACGGGCTGGATAACCAATGCGGACGCCGGGGCCGCCTCGCCTATGCGATGGCGCTCGTAAAATGAACTGTCGAACAGACGCTCCAGATTGCGCTTCGAGCAATGTTCAGCGGCGCATTTCTCAATATAAAATCGTCGCTCGTCCGGCGATTTTGCGCGCGCCATGACTATCAGATGATGAGACCAGTCAATTTGTCTCACCAGTGGTGAGACAATTTCATCCTCTTTGTAAAACTCATAAAATTGCCTCATTCGGTACAAACCTGCACGACTAAATCCTTTGATATCAGGACGGGTCTTGGCAAGATGCTCCGCAATCGACCGTATTGTCTTATCTCCCCAATTTGCTTTCGCACACTTGTCCGAAAGCCACTTCCCGACATTCCAATAAAGAGCCACCAATTCCGAATTGACGGCCTGCCATGCGCGGGCGCGGGCAGACTCGATCATCGCGATCAATTCGTCAAAGTTCGCCGCGGCGATAAGATCGTCCTTCTTCATTCCACGGCCCCTTTCCATTGGGCTGCTCTACCAGTCATACAATTGCCGCGCATGGGCGAGTTGTCGGTGGAGCGGTTCGAGGTGAAATACTCGTCCCAGCCGGGGTCGCGCTCGACCTCGCCTTTGCTCTTCTTTCTGAAGAACCACTCCGCCATCTATTTTTCCCGCTTCTCTCTCGTTAGCCGGTTTCATCTCTCCGCGGCGGTTCTCGTCGCGGGGCTATGTGCGCTCAGATATTCCTATCCGAGCATTGATATTATACCAAAAAAGAGGTCTTTGCGGCGTTTCGAGTTGTCAAAAGAGGCCGAAATTGGACAAAAAACGGCATTTTGGGGCTTGATATGGCGGAAGAGGGCGGAACGGGGGCCAAACCAGCGCGAGGAACGCACGGGCCGCGCGTTGTACCGGCGGCGCGCGAGGTGATCGCGCCCTACCGGCGGGTCGGATGTCGTCGGCTCGGACACTCCACTCGCTGCGCTCCTTACGCGTCCGAGGCTGTTGGCGCATCCTCCTCGCCCAGAGGGCTCAACGCGGTCGGCGGTGGAACGCCGACCCTACCGGAAAAACAAGCAACAACATGAACCGAAATTCTGACGCGTTCTCCCAAACTCCGAAACTCCCCGCAGCGAAAGCAACCAAATGCCGCGGTTTGGATGCGCGGAGCATAAGCCGCAGCGGTAGCGGAGGCCACTTTCTCAACCGTCGGAGTTAAATCATTTAGCCGTGCAGAACGTGTAGAGCGTGTAGATTAGGCGGCGCGCTCGGTGATCGCGCCCTACCGAAGGTTGGGACTTTCTTGTTGCGTCGCGGAGCGACGCAACCCCCTGTTGCCGACACGGAGGCCGGCTCTTCCATCCTCCAAGACTCCGAAACTCCCCGTAGCGAAAGCAATCAAATGCTGCGGTCAAATCTTAACGATAAATTAACGATAGCTCGACATGAATATGAGATAATATTCACATCTCAACGAAAGGAGCGAGACATGGACAAGCAAATCGTGGTTTACAAGACAGAGGACGACATTCGTCTTGAGGTCCAGACAGATGGTGAAACCGTCTGGCTGACACAGGAGCAGATGTGCCGGCTATTCGGCAGAACGCAATCAGTGATCGCCAGACACATTGCCAACATTTTTAAAGAAGGCGAATTAGATAGAGATTCAGTTTATGCAAAAAATGCATATACTGCCAGTGATCGCAAAACTCGAGCGGCGAATGGATTCTGCCGAAGGCGACATCAAACAGATCAAAGGCGGGGTGGCGTATCTAGTCCATGTTGATTTCCTTTCTTTTGATGCGAACATTATCGCATATTACGCTCACCGCATGGTTAAGATATCGTTAAGATTGGACACTATTGGGAGAGTGGCCTTTTGAGCACTGGAAACAACATGTCCTATGTCGTTCGTCGTCCGTCCTCTCACAAGCTCTTTGACTCCGCTCCCCCCTTTGCGATCTTTGCGTTCTCTGCGGCGAAATAACCAACGCGAAACTATAGAGTCAGTCATTAGTCACCGTGCGAGGAAGTCGGTTCGGACACTCCACTCGCTACGCTCCTTGCGCGTCCAAGGCTGTTGGCGCATCCTCCTCGCCCAGAGGGCTCAACGCGGTCGGCGGTGGAACGCCGACCCTACCGGAAAAACAAGAAACAACTTGAACAACTGGTAAAAACAACTTTGTTTTCAAAAAGTTGTTTCCACCATACTCCAAGACTCCAAAACTCCCCGCAGCGAAAGCAATACAATGCTGCGGAGGTTGAAACGCGCGGAGCAGAAGCCGAAGCGGTAGCGGAGGCCACTTTCTCAACCGTCGGAGTTAAATCATTTAGCCGTGCAGAACATGTAGAGCGTGTAGGTTAGGCGGCGCGCTCGGTGGGCGTATGGCAGCTCGCGAGGTGGGCATGGGGCAGCTCGGGAGGTGGGCATGGGGCAGCTCAGGAGGTGGGCATGGGGCAGCTCGCGAGGTGGAAGCGGGAGGCGAAAATGTTTCAACAGCCTCACAGCTTTCTGTGAAGCAGGCGACAGCTTCTTCCAAGGCGCGTCAAATCAGACGATTTCGGGCTAGTCGGTAGTCGGTAGTCGTTTGTCGGTAGTCGCTAAAAGTGACAGAGCTGTTGCTATCAATCGGCCATATCAAATAGGTGAGGACCGTTGCCCCGAACGAAGCCAAGCCCTTACACGCAAGCAACATGGATAGCACATCCCTGCGTGGACAATTTGGAGACGCGGCTTCCAGCCGCGTTAATCGAGTGGTTGGTTTGCGACTACTTTAGCGCACTTGACGCGGCTGGAAGCCGCGTCTCCAAACCAAACGGGGACTGTCCCCCATCACTTGACGCGGCTGGAAGCCGCGTCTCCAAACCAAACGGGGACTGTCCCCTCATCACTTGACGCGGCTGGAAGCCGCGTCTCCAAAGGTGCAGCATATCATCCCTGCTCGACTCGACGAGGATTTCGCCCTAGTAGCTGCGCTTGAGGGCGAGGGAGCCACTGCGCTCGTCGAGGGCGCGGTCGACATCGGGAACGGCGGAGATGAGGCGCTTGGTGTAGTCGCTCTTCGGATTCGTGAAGACGTCGAGCGCCGTGCCGGAGTCGACGAAGACGCCCTTCTCCATGACGCAAATGCGATCGCAGACGTTCTTGACGACAGCGAGGTCGTGGGCGATAAGAAGAATCGAAAGGTTCAGCTTACTGCGAAGCTCGCGGATGAGGTTTAGTATCCTCGCCTGCACTGACACGTCCAGCGCCGAGACAGGCTCGTCCGCAATCAGCACCTCCGGACGGCAGGCGAGCGCACGCGCAATGCTGACGCGCTGGCACTGTCCGCCGGAAAGCTCGCGCGGATACTGGTCGAGGACCGCAGTGGAGAGACCGACAAGCTCCAGAAGCGACTCCGGCGTCGCATCTGCGATGCCCTTGACCTTGAGCACCTCGCCGAGCGTCTGCCGCACCGTCATGCGCGGATTGAGCGAGCCCACGGCGTCCTGGAAGATCATCTGCATCGACTTCGCGTTTACGTGTACATCGCCGGACGACTTGCGCTGCAATCCGATGAGTGTCCTCGCAACAGTCGACTTGCCGCTTCCCGATTCGCCGACGATGCCGAGTATGCCGCCCTTCTCCAATGTGAAGTCTACGCCCTTCACGGCTTCGAAATCGCCGTAGCGGACCCTAAGTCCCTTCACCTCGAGGACGATCTCTTCAGACATGATTGGAATCCTTTCGTCAAAGGTCGCGGAGTATCCTGAGCGCGACGGATGTCACGTCGTTCGTCCCTACCACCCAGCGCCCGTCGGAGCGCTGCGCGGAGACGAGCTTGAGAGCAACCGCCGTGGCGGAGAGTCCATTGGTGCCAAACACGTCGACGGATATGGACGCGTTGGTCGTACAGCATTGCGCCGGCGCGACCGCCGTCAAGACGTCGTTCGTCGCCGCCGCCCACGCATCGGCGGGGGCGACGGCGATCGCATGGTCCACTTCGTTCTGCACACTCGGCTCCAGCACGTCCTCGCTTACAAGGGGCTGCAAGGAAAACGCGGCTATGATAAGGAATCGGACCATGGCGAATCTCCGATCAGACCGTCACCCTGAGGAACTTGCGGCTGGACGACTTCTCTACGAGGTCGGCCACGCGTGAGGCCGCGTCTGGCGTCGCAAGCGCGCGCATCTTATCGCGCATCTCCGCAAGGCGGGCGGGATTGTCGTACTTGCCGATGAGGTAGCGCGCTATGCTGTGGGGCGTGAGCTTGTCCTGCAACCCCTCGTCGGCCGCGCCCTTGGAGGCGAAGGCGTCCGCATTGAAATGCTGGTGGTTGCGAAGTGCGGACGGAAGCGGTATCATCAGTGCGGGCTTGCCGCAGGCCGCGAGCTCGAAGCAGGTGGAGGCGCCAGCGCGCGCGACCACGATGTCCGCCGATGCAAAGGCGTCTGCCATCTCGTTCTCGAAGGCGTTGACGCGGGCGGCGACACCGGCCTGTCCGTACGCCGCGATGACGAGCCCCTCGTCCTTCTCGCCCGTCTGGTGGATGACGTATAGCGGACGCGCCCCCGCGCCGCGCGCCTTGACCGCCCTGTCCATCTGCACAAGCGCCTCGGTCATCAGCTCGTTGACGCGGTGTGCGCCCTGGCTGCCGCCCGTGACGAAGACGACGAAGGCGTTTTCAGGTATGTTTGCGAAGCGCCTTCCGGCGGCGATGCCTGCGCGGACGGGGAGCCCCGTCCTCAGCGTCGTCGCATGGGGGAGGTACTTCGCCGTCATGTCGAAGCTGATTGCAACGGACTTCGCATACCTGGCCAGGAAGTCCACGGCGCGTCCGGGGACCGTATTGGCCTCGTGGAGGACGACCGGCACGCCGTATGCGTGCGCGGCGAGGACCGGCGGAAGCGACGAATAGCTGCCCATGGCGAGCAGGACGTCCGGCTTGGAACGGCGCATCTCGCGCCTGCAGCGGAAGATCGACCGCAGTATCGCAAAAGCGTTCCTAAGGGAAAGCTGCTTCGCCCCCGTGGAGAAGATGTCCCCGTCCCACCTGCGCATCACACTGGACTCCACATCGCGTCCCGAATCCCAGACGACAACCTCGTGTCCCCTTCTCTTCAACTCTTCGGCGACGGCGAGACCCGGGAACGCATGTCCGCCCGTGCCGCCGCACGCCACTACTATCTTAAGCATCTTCTTGTATCTCCTTGGAAAAAATTCACCAATCCTTGACCGCGCGGCGCTGTCCGCTCCGCGCCCTCTTCTCCGCCTCGTGTTCGGCGCTTCGCTCCAGGACGCGCCGCAGCATGGCGTCGTCCTCCTTCTCCTCCTGGCTCCGCTCGTCCGGCTTGGCCTCCGCCTGCTGCTCCTGCTTCTGCTCATCCTGCTTGTCTTCGCCACTGGAAGACTGCTCATCCTGCTGCTGTTCGCCGTCCTGCTTGTCGTCCTTGTTGTCCTCGCCGCCCTGCTGGCTGTCCTGCTTCTGATTCTGCTTGTCCTGCTTGTTCTGCTGTTGCTGGTTCTGCTGTTGCTGGTTCTGCGGCGGCTTGGGTAGAAGCCCCAGAATCTGGCCTATGATGTCAAGCGCCTCCTTGGACTTCGCCTTGTCCGGCTCCTGACAGCACGCAACCTGTAGCGACTCAAGCTTCTCGGCGAGGTCGGACACCTTGTTCTCCATCTCGACGGTGAAAGGCGGCTTGTTTGTATCCGCTTGCGCCTGCTGCCGGTACTGCTCCGCCCACTGTCCAAGTCTCGAACGGAACGCCTTCGTGTATCCCACGGCGTCCGCCTGCCAGCTCCGCGCCCCTATCTGCTCAGCGCCCGACCATGCATTCGACTGCGAGGCTAAATTCTCGGCCATCGCCTCCGGGGGCATGACGACCGACTTGTAGAATGAGTTGAAAACATCTTCGCTCGCAGCAATCGCATCCTCGCCCCCGCGCTCCAGGTCCCCAAGCTTCTTCGCGGCGTCCCTGCTGAGCGCAAGCGCCTCATCCATCCTCGCCGTCGCCTCCGCGGCAGCGGACTCGTTCGTCATGTTCTTGGCGACGGCGTCCTTCAGCGGAATCCATACATCGGCGAGCTTCCTGGCGCGATCCTCCATCGCATCGGCCTTCTCGATGCGTCCGGCGGCGTCGAGCTTCGCGGCGGACTTCGCCTCCTTGATAAGCGCACGGGCCTCCTTCATCGCTTCACCGAGCACGGCTGCGGGGTCCTTGCCCTCCGCGGCGGCGATGAGGTCGTTTACGCGTGTCGTCTCCCGAAGCTCGGCAAGCCCCTCCGTCGCGCGCGTGAAGTTGGCGTTCGCCCTCGCGTCCGCCGGATTCGCCCTCAGCGCTATCTGCGCCGCAGATGCGGCGGCTTCGAGGTGCTGGAGCGTGTTGGACGCCCCGAGATCGTGCGCGGCGTCGTACTCGAGCTTTGCGACCACCTCCGCCGCCCGCGCTGCGTGAGTCTTGGAGGAAAGGAGCGGCTTAAGAGTCCGCAACGCATTGGTCGCGTCTCCGCTCAAGTACGCGTCGACGCCGGCGTTCCACGCCGCGCCGTCGCCTGGGACCTCCTCGTCCGCAAGGAGCGTCCACGCCACCACGGACAGGGAAAGATATAGAAAGAATTTCATTGGCGGATATTATACCACATCTACACCGCATCCGCCATGACAAGTTTCCATAAAACGAAAACCCGCCGTGCCGCTGATGCGGAACGACGGGTTCGCGGTTGAATCCGGCTTGCAGATTACTCGGCCGAAGGACGGACCTTGCCTTCCTTGACGCGCTTCTCGATGACCTCGGAGGCGATGTTCTTCGGAACGGCCTCGTACTGCTTGAAGATCATCGTGAACGAGCCGCGGCCCTGCGTCACGGTGCGGATTGCGTTCGAGTAGCCGAACATCTCGCCCAGCGGGACCGTAGCCTTGATGAGCTTGACGCCGGCGCGGTCGTCCATGCCCTCGACGCGTCCGCGACGCTGGTTGATGGAGCCGTTCGCCGCGCCCATGTACTGCTCGGGGACGACGACCTCGACGTCCATCATGGGCTCGAGGAGCTGAGGCTTCGCCTTCATGAAGGCCTGCTTGAAGCACTGGGCCGCGCAGGTGATGAACGCGAATTCGTTCGAGTCGACCTCATGGTAGCTGCCGAAGTAGACCGTCGCCTTGACGTCCACGACAGGGAAGCCCGCGAGAGGACCGGACTCGAGGGCCTTCTTGACGCCCTTCTCGACCGCCGGGATGTACTCCGTCGGGATGACGCCGCCCTTGACCTCGTTGACGAACTCGAAGCCCTTGCCGGGCTCCTGCGGTTCGAGCCTGAGGCAGACGTGGGCGTACTGGCCGCGGCCGCCGGACTGCTTGACGTGCTTGTACTCGTTCTCGACCTTGGCCGTGATCCACTCGCGGTACGCGACCTGCGGCGCGCCCACGTCGCAGTCGACGTTGAACTCGCGCTTCAGGCGGTCGACGATGACCTCGAGGTAGAGCTCGCCCATGCCGGCGATGATCGTCTCGGAGGTCTCCTGGTCGAAGGTTACGACGAAGGTCGGGTCTTCCATCGCGAGGGCGTGGAGCGCGGAACCGAGTTTCTCGTTGTCGCCGCGGCTCTTCGGCTTGACGGCGACCGAGATGACGGGCGCCGGGAAGTCGATGGACTCGAGGGTGATCGGGTGCTCGGGATCGCAGAGCGTGTCGCCGGTGCGCGTCTCGGTGAGGCCGACGCACGCCACGATGTCGCCGGCATGCGCCTCGTCGAGAGGCTCCTGCTTGGCGGCGTGCATGCGGAAGAGACGGGAGATGCGCTGCTCCTTGTCGATCGTGGAGTCGAGGAGTTCGGCGCCGAGCTTGAGCGTGCCGGAGTAGACGCGCACGAAGGTGATCTTGCCGCCGGACTTCGGATCGTTCATGATCTTGAACGCAAGGCCGCAGAACGGCTCGTCGTCGGAGACCTCGCGCTTCTCCTCGGGATTGTCCTGGGAGATCGCCGGACCCGCGTCGAGCGGGGACGGGAGGTAGTCGCAGACCGCGTCGAGGAGGGGCTGGATGCCCTTGTCCTTGAAGGCGGTGCCGCAGAACGCCGGGGTGATCGCGCGGGCAAGGCAGCCCTTGCGAATAGCCTTCTTGATCTCGTCGTTCGTGAGCTCCTCGCCGGCGAAGAACTTCTCCATGAGCGCGTCGTCCTGCTCGGCCGCGGACTCGACCATCTTCTGACGGTACTCCTTGGCCTTCTCGACGAGCTCCTCGGGGATGTCCTTCTCTATGACGGTCTTGCCGAGCGACTTCATGTCGAAATAGAGCGCTTTCATCTTGACGAGGTCGACGACGCCCTCGAAGGTGTCGGCCGCGCCGATCGGGATGACCATCGGGACGGGGTTGGCGCCGAGCTGGTTCTTCATCTGCTCCATGACGCTGTAGAAGTTCGCACCGACGCGGTCCATCTTGTTGACGAAGGCGATCTTCGGGACCTTGTACTTCTCGGACTGACGCCAGACCTGCTCGGACTGGGGCTGAACGCCGCCGACCGCGCAGTAGAGGGCGATCGCGCCGTCGAGGACGCGCAGCGAGCGCTCGACCTCGGCGGTGAAGTCCACGTGTCCGGGGGTGTCGATCAACGAAAGGCGGTAGCTGCCCCACTGTACGCACGTAGCGGCGGACTGGATCGTGATGCCGCGCTCCTGCTCCTGGACCATGAAGTCCATCGTCGCGGCGCCGTCGTGCACTTCGCCGATCTTGTAGTTCTTGCCCGAATAGTAGAGAATACGTTCGGACGTGGTGGTCTTGCCGCCGTCGATGTGGGCCATGATGCCGAAGTTACGCACATGATCAAGCGGTATGTCTCTTTTTGCCATCTGAATCTACTCCTTTGGTTTGAAATATTGAGGATATATTATACTCTATTTGCCCCCCGGAACGCAAGGGGGTAGTTGAAAAAAAGTTGCCATGAACGGGCTTTCATGCCTCAGCCGAGTATCATGTGGAGCTTCGACGTCGTGACGGGCTTGAGAAGATAGCCGTCGAAACCGAGGTCCGAGAAGGTATCCACGATCGATTCATCGGTCGTAATGGCGTAGACGGGCAGCTTCGCGAAGGCGTCAACCTTGCGAATCTCCTTCACAAGCTTGCGTCCGTCCATCTGGTCGAGGTCGAGCTCGGTCAGGATGATGTCCACGGCGCCTGTCATCAGCCTAACGAGCGCCTCGTTGCCGTTCGAGGCGAAGCCGATGTTCTCGAAGCCGATGGACTTCAGCATGCCGTCCATCGCCGCCTGGTGTACCGGCGAGCCGTCCACGAGGAGGAAGTTCGCCTTCCACGAAAGCTGGTCCTGTATCTTGATCGTGCCTATCCTCTGCATCGCCGAAAGGCGGCGCGTGACGCTGGCCCCTGCGGCGGAGACCCCGACGAAAGTGAGCGTTATGACGGTCCCGATGCCGGGGGTGCTCTTGAGCGATATCTCGCCGTTCATCGACAGGACCAGCCGCTCGATGACCTCCAGCCCTGACGGCAGTACGCCCTCCTTCGCACTGGAGAGCCCCTCCTCGGCGAAGCGGCGCTGCTCCGAGAGCGGGATCCCGCATCCCGTATCCTCGACGGTGAGCGTGAAGCGTCCGCCGAAGAACGAGGCGACGACGCCGATTCGCCCGGCGGAGGTGAACTTCACTGAATTGTCCAGGAGCGCCCTCAGCACGAGCCTCAGGCGGTGTGCGTTCACGACGAGCTGAGGCATCTCCTTCACGTTGGCCGAGAGCGTGACGCCCTTCGCCAGCGCCTTTTTGCGGAACGGAGCCACTATGTCGTCAACGAGCTCGCCGATGTCGCAAGGCTCGGTCGAGCTGGCGCCCTGCCCGGGTTCGAGGTCCACAAGGTCGAGGATGTCGTCCACGGTGCGGGCCACGGCCCGCGCGCGCACGGCGAGTTCCTTCGCCGCGGCATCGCGCGCCTCGGGCGCGAGCTTGAGGAAGGCGTCCGCCTTCTCGGCGAAGATGGTGAGCGGACTGCGCACACCGGACGCGAGGGAGGAGAGGAGGTAGTCCTTCACCTTCTCGGCCGACTCGGCGCGGCGAACGGCCTGCGCAAGCGGCGGAACGACCGCCTTCGCCTGGGGCTTCTCGCTGCGCCCCGCATGGGGCTGCGCGGAGTGCACTCCGTGCGGGGCCATGGCCGGATGCTGCTTGCGCCCGAACCCGACTGGCTTGTGGCCACCGGGATGGAACGCCTTGACCGGCTTCGCCGGCATTGTCTTGCGAATCACCATTTGCTCTGAGGCCTTTCTGTCAGAGAGCCTTGAAACGGTACTCGGTGACCGTCTTGTAGGTCTCGCCGGGCTTGAGGGTCACGGACGGGAAGTCGGGCCTGTTGGGGGTGTTGGGATAGTGCTGCGTCTCGAGCGCGAGCCACCCGCGGTAGACCATGGGAGTGCCGCCCTTCATCTTCCACTCGTTCTTGATGAAGTTGCCGGCGTAGAACTGGAGGCCGATCTGGTCGGTCCAGACCTCGACCGCGCGGGCCTTGCCGCGAAGCTCCGCGACCTTGCGGAAGCCCTGCCCGTTCAGGCACCAGTTGTGGTCGTAGCCGGGGCCGTACTGAAGCACCTCGTCAGGCGCGTCGATGCGCTCGCCGACCTTGTGGAACGTGCGGAAGTCGAAGGGGGTGCCCTCGACCGACCTGGGGGCCCCGACGGGCGCGAGGTTCTTGTCGACCGCGAGGTAGCTGTCGGCGTCGATCATGAGGTCCTGGTCGAGAATCGTCCCCTCGCCGTTCATGTTGAAGTAGACGTGCTGGGTGAGGTTGACGGGCGTCGCCTTGTCGGTCGTCGCGGAGTAGGCGATGCGCCAGATGTTGCCGGGAAGGACCGTGTACGTGACCTCGGCCTTCACGTTGCCCGGGAAGCCCTGCTCGCCGTCGGGGAAGGTCTTGGAGAAGACGATGCCCACGTTGTCGCCGTCCTTGAACGGCGCCGCGTCCCATACGTAGGCGTCCCACCCGCGAACGCCGCCGTGGAGCGCCGCATTGTGAGTCGCGTCGCTGATCGGCACGCTGTACTCGACGCCGTCGAGCGTGAACTTGCCGTCCGCAATACGGTTGCCGAAGCGCCCGATGATCGCGCCGAAGTACGGGTCTGTCTGCTCCCAGCCGGAGGGCGAGTCGAAGCCGATCGTGACGTCGAGGAGCTTGCCCTCCCTGTCCGGAACCATGAGCTTCACGACCTTGCCGCCGTCGTCCGTCACCTCGAGGACGAGGCCGTCCTTGCCCTTGAGCGTGTAGAGGCTCGCCTTCTCGCCGAACTTGGTCATGCCGAACGTCTTGACGCCATCGGATCCGCCGCCGCTTCCACCTGCGGAATCCTTGTCGCAATTGCAGCATCCGGCGGCGAGCATCGCAGCCGCGGCGATAATAGAAACCTTTTTCATCAAACAGCCTCCTTGTATGGATTTATTTATGGAATATTTTATCAAAAAAGGACCCGGGAAGTCATCACGTAAATTAATTTTTTCTGATGGACGAACGGCGCAGGGACCATGCGTTCGCCAGATTGAGTGCATAGGCGACGACAAGGAGCCCGACGACGGCCACGTAGCCGTGGCCCCCTTCTCCGTAGCCGCCGAAGAACTTGGACACGGCCATCGCCGCCTGATTGCCGCAAAGGCCCGCGAAGCCCCATGCCGAAAGGACGGCGCCGTGTATCTTCGAGATGTTCGTCATGCCGTAGTTGTCCGCAAGGATCGCCGGGATGACGGAGAAGCCCGCCCCGTAGCACGCGTTGATGACGAGGAGCGCAAGGCCGATTACCGGCGGCCAGAAGGAAAGCGTCATCAACCCGCCCGATATCGCGAGGATCAAGAGAAGGATGTCGATGCGGCGCGCAAGGCGGTCGGACCACCACGCGAAGAGGAATCGTCCTCCGCCGTTCATGAGCCCAGAGAGTGCCACTATCGTCGACGCAAGGCCCTCGCCGTAGCCGACTGTCGGGGACTTCATCATCTGCTTCGCAAGCGGAATCAGGCAGAGCCCGGCGGAGATGTTGAGGAACATGAAGAGCCACGAGCGCAGGAAGAAGGAGTCCTTCGCAAGCGTGAGATACTTGAATTCGAGTTCGGGGATGCCGTGGCCGAAGCTCTGCACCTGGATCTTCGGCTTCTTGAGGAGCATCGAGGCGACGACCATGGGGACGAGGTAGAAGACGGCGAAGGCGTAGAAGACCTTCGCTATCGCCGTGGGATCGGACTTCACATTGAAGTAGTCGAAGAACCCGAGGAAGCGCATTGTGAAGAGCGAGTCGGGTCCGCCGAAGCCCATCCCCCTGTACACTATCGTCGAGAGCGTGGAGCCGAGGCCGAACGAAATGATCGGCAGGGCCGCCGCGATCGCCTTGTGCTCGGGGAACCAGAGCATCATCGTCTTCACGGGCGAGATGTAGATGATGCCCGTACCCGTCCCGACGAGGAACCCGTAGCCGAGGTAGATGAGCGCCAGCGACTTCGTTGTTATGCCGACGCCGGTGACGCACAGCCCCGAAAGGAACAGCGTCGTGCCGACTATCGTCGAGAGCCGGATGTTCCGCTCCACGATCTTGCCGAAGAACGCCGCGCCCATGCCGAGGAAGAAGATGCCGAGCGAGAAGGCGAACTGGACGTCCTTCTGCCGCTCCGCGAAATCATCGGCGGAGAGTCCGCTCCCGAATACGGACTGAACTATCTCCGTCGAGAAGTTGGTGAATGCGTATATCTGACCTACTGAGACTGCCAGCAGAAAGGCCGGGAAGACGGCGCGTATGAATCGCTTCATTGTTGTGACGTCCTTGGTTGGTGATTTCGATGCTGAAATAATACCATATATTGGGGGCAATATCAACCCCCAATACCATCTTTTGTAAATTTGAGCATCCCTACATCACTTCGTCGGACGGCAGCACTGCGAGTTCGACGTCCGTCCGGCCCATCGCCGACAGCGTCTCGCGCATCACGCCTTCCGCAATGTGCGGCGCGTTGCATTCGCCCGAAAGGTGCGCGAGGCGGAGCACCTTCAGTTTCGGCGACGCGAAGCGCCGCACGAGCGACGCCGCATCGTCGTTGGAGAGATGTCCGCGCGGTCCGCGAATGCGCCGCTTCAGAAGCTCGGGCCGTCCGCTTGTGCGCAGCATCACCGGATCGTGGTTCGACTCCAGTGTCGCAAAGTCGGCCTCCGCGAGGTGGACGCCTATGGAGTCGAGTGGCGTCCCAACGTCCGTCGCATGGAAGTAGCAGAGCCCTTCCGCGCGGACCGTGTAGCCGACGGGATCGGGGACGTCGTGCGGTATCGAGAACGCGGCGACTTCAAAGGCACCCACCTCGAAGGACTGCCCGTTCTCGAACGGGATGAAGTCCGCCTCGTCCATCTTCATGACCGCCGCGATCGCCTCAGCCGTCATGAAGTTCGCAAAGAGCGGAACATCGGGGAAACGCCGGTGGAACGCAGATGCGCCCTTAACGTGGTCCACGTGGTTGTGCGTGAAGAGGACTCCGACGATGCGCGCCGGGTCGAGTCCTGCGGACTCCATGCGCACCCTGATGTCGCGGCAGCATATACCGCAGTCGATCAGGAGGACGTCGCCTCCCGATTCGACGCAATACGCATTGCCCGCGCTGCTGCTGGCTAGCGAGACGAGCCTCACTGCCTTTCAAACGCGCGGTGGGCGATGTCGCGGCGGTAGAACATCTTGTCGAAGGATATCTTCGAGACGCCGGCATACGCCTTGTCCACGGCCTCGCGAAGCGTCGCGCCGAGTCCGGTGACGCTGAGGACGCGTCCGCCGGATGTGAGCACCTCGCCGCCGTCGGACTTCGTGCCGCAGTGGAAGACGACCGCGTCCTTCACATCGGCGAGGCCGGATATCGCCTTCCCCTTCTCGTATGACCCCGGATAGCCGCCGGAGGCGACGATAACGGTCGCCCCGACCTCGGGCTTGACGACGATGTCCTCGTCGGCGAGCCTTCCCGTCGCCGCGTGGAGGAGTGCCGTCGCGAAGTCCCCGCCGAGACGCGGCAGCACGGCCTCCGTCTCCGGGTCGCCGAAGCGCGCGTTGAACTCGACAACGTTCACCGTAGAGCCGCTCTTCGCCAACGGACCGTACGGATTGGAGTTCTCGTCGTTGACCATGAGCCCCGCGTAGAGGATTCCGCGATAGGTGACGCCACGGCGCTTCAGCTCGCGCACGACGGGCATTATGATCTTCTCCTTGATGAGCGGGAGCTTGTCCTCCGTCACCACGGGCGCGGGCGAGTAGGCGCCCATCCCGCCGGTGTTCGGGCCCTTGTCGCCGTCGAAGATCCTCTTGTGGTCCTGCGAACTCGGCAGGAGCACCGCCCTTTCGCCGTCGACCATCGCGAGTATCGAGCACTCCTCGCCGTGGAGGAACTCCTCGACGAGGACCTCCGCGCCCGCCGCGCCGAACTTGTTGCCGACGAGCATGTCGTCGATGGCGGACTCCGCCTGCTCCTTCGTCTCCGCCACGATAACGCCCTTGCCGGCGGCGAGTCCGTCCGCCTTGATGACGACCGGGAGCCCGTAGTCCGGGAGCGCCGCCTTCGCCTTCGCCGCGTCCGTGAACGTCTCCGCCTTCCCGGTCGGGACGCCGGCCGCGTCCATCACCTCCTTGGCGAAGCGCTTCGACCCCTCCATGCGCGCACCGGCGGCGACGGGGCCGAACGTGGGGATGCCCAGGGAGAGGAGGCGGTCGACGAGTCCCTTGACGAGCGGCGCCTCGGGGCCGACGACGACAAGGTCGGGATTGTTCTCACGCGCCCATTTCGCGACGCCGTCCACATCCTCCGCGCCGACGGCGACGTTCGTCGCAATCGCGGCGGTCCCGGCGTTCCCCGGTGCACAGAATATCTCGTGCCTCGCCTCGTCCTGCGCGAGCCTCCACGCAATCGCATGTTCGCGTCCGCCGCCGCCTACTACCAAGATCTTCATGATGACGTTCCTTTCTTCCTTGTCAACGCTTGTCCGGGACGGTAAGCTTCTGCCCGACCCTCAGCATGTCGCTGTGGAGGTTGTTCATCTCCTTGAGCTTGCCGACGGTCGTGCCGAATGCCTGCGCGACGAGCGAGAGCGTGTCGCCCTTCTGGACGGTGTACGTTCCGCGCGGCGTCTGCGCCGCGGCGGCTGCGGCCGCCTGGCGCGCGGCCTCCGCCTGGATGCGGGCGTTCTCCTTCTGCCGCACGGCCTCCTGCGCCGCGATTCGCTTGAGGAGGTCGTCGACGATCTCCTTGCGCTGGGCCTGCATCTCGCTGCGAAGGCGCGAAATCTCGGCCTTCAACGCGTCGATCTCGGCCTTCAGCGCCGCCATCTCGCCGCCGCCCCTCTCAAGGCGTCCGACACGCTCCGCAAGCGCGTTCTGGTTCGCCTCCAGGACGTCCACCTGTCCCGTGACGCGCTGGACGGCGTCGTACGCCTGCTGCTGGATGAACGCCTCGCGTCCGCCTCCCGGATTCGGCGCGGCCAGTGCGGACGCCGCCGCGATCATCACAAGTGCTGTCATCGTCTTTCTCATCTTTTGCTCCTCTTCTTTTGATTAAATCCAGAAAATGAACCACACCAGCCCCATCACCCCGGAGGCGACGAGGAATCGTGTGCGTTTGATGTCCGCCTCCTCCTGCGCGACGGTCCTTCCGAACGTGCGCATCCCGCCGCCGGAGAGGTAGTGGAATAGCTTCCATCCGAACTTCTTGCCCTTCGTCGTCTCGCCGTGGGCGTCGCGGTACGCGTCGAGGAGCCAAGGCGACTTGGACCTCGTGTATGCGTGCGCATCGCGCACAATGCCTGGAAGGAAGTCGATGTCCATGACGTCAGGGAAGTTTCAGTTCCGCGCCGGCGCGGACCTTTCCGTCCGTCGACACCGTCGCCTTGTTGGCCTCCTGAATTCGCCTCCAGGCGGACTTCTTGCCGTAGAATCTGCGCGCGATGGAGTAGAGCGTGTCGCCAGGCTGCACCACGTAGGTCGCAGGGCGCATCGACGAAAGCGGATCGTCCTTCCCCTCATGCTCCTTTGTCCTAAACGCCTCACCAAGGGAAGTGAGCTTCACCGGCGCCTTGTTGTCCGCCGTCTGGCGCGGCAGAAGTTCGGACTCGGTCCGCTCCGCCTCCTCGTTGAGCGCCAGCGCCTCGGGATTCAGGCGCACGGGGCCGTCCCCGTCGTCCGGGACCGCCTTCGCCGCATCGACGCGCTTCGGCGCGGCGGATGCGTCGTCCGGCACGTCGGCCGACCGCCTGTCGCCCAGGAGGGCGGGTCCGGCGGCTTCGTCTTCGTCCACCCCGCCCATCCTGCGCAGAAGCGCAAGCCTCCCCTCGCTCTCCCTCTTCACCGTCGCAAGCTCCTTCTGGAGCGATTCGATCTGCTTCATGAGCGCGGCGTTCGACGCCTCCGCCTTGTCCTTGGCCGCGAGCGCGAGGTTCAGCTCCTCGACGATCTCCTGGTTGTCGGTGAGGTTCATCTTCGCCGCAAGCTGGCGCGCGAGCAGTCGCTCGCAGTTCGCCGCGCGCTCCTTCGCGAGCTTCGCCTTGTCGCTCGACGGCTCAAGAAGAAGGTAGCTGCGGTAGGCGGCGATAGCGCCTAGGTAGTCCTGGCGGGCGTCCTGGAGGAGGACGGCCAGCTGGAAGCGCGCGCTCGCATTGCCGGGGTCGGCCTTCACCGCCGACCTGAACCCGTTCTCGGCGGCGTCGAGGCGTCCGGCTGTGTAGTCCGCAATCGCGGACTGGTACTGCTTCTCCGCGCGCTCGGTCTTGAACTCCTCGCGCATCGCATAGTCGCATCCCGCGAACGCCGCAAGCGACGCAATTGCGACGTAAAACTCAATTCTCCCCATCTTCATCCTCCTCTTCCTCGTCCTCTTCGTTCTCATCCTCATCTTCGTCGTCATCGTCGTCGAACTCGTCCGGCGTGTCGTCGATGAAGAAATCGTCGTCGTCGTCCGCCTTGTCGGACTGCGGGAGCGAATCGACCTCGATGTCCCCCTCCTCGAAGAGGGACGGCTGATCCTCATCCTTCGGCTTCTCGGCGGCGGACGCCGCCTTCTCCTGCGCGGCCTTCTCCGCCTTTTCGGCCTCCTCGGCCTTCTTCGCCTCCTCGGCGGCCGCTTCGTCCGCAGCCTTTTCCAGCTCCGTCTTCTCCGGCGCGGGCCGTCTGTACGAGGCCGCCTTCTCGCGCGGGTTGGAGCGCTGGAGCGTCGGGTCCAGCTCGTTGAGCTGCTGGAGCGAAGAAAGCCCGAAATGCTCAAGGAAGAGCGGCGTCGTCCCGTAGAGGAACGGGTGGCCGGGGAGCTCCGACTTGCCGACGAGTCGGATGATCTGCAGATCGAGGAGCGTCTTTATGTTGCCCGAGACGTCCACTCCGCGAATCTCCTCCACCTCGCTCTTGGTGATCGGCTGGCGGTAGGCGATGATGGCCAGAGTCTCTAGAGACGCCTTGCCGAGGCGGCTGGGACGGTCGAGCTTCAGCATCGCGCGAACGTACCTGCCGCAGTTTGGAACCGTCTGCAACCGGTAGGTGCCACCCGTGCACACGAGATGGAATCCGCACCCGGCTACGTCCAGCGCCTTCTCGAGCCCCTTCAGCGCCTCCTCTATCTCGCGGCTCGTGCATGTCCTGTATACGTCCATGACCTCGGCGTTCTCCCCCTCCTCGGGTTCGACGGCCTTCACCGCCGCGCGCAGGTCGCCTGCCGTAAGCGGCGTTTCGCTCGCGAAGAGCAGCGAACCCACAATCTCCTGCAGGCTCCTCGGAAGCGGTATCTTCACGTCATCACTCATAGTCGTCGGGTCTTTCTAGCGGTTTGTCCTCGGGCATCTCCTTCGACGCCAGGATCGTAATCTCGTGGAACGCCGCATTCTGGTACACTATCACGCGGTGCTGGCGCAACAGCTCCAAAAGCGCAAGGAAAGTGACGATTATCTCGCCTTTTGCCGCGGTTGGCTCGAAGAGCGTGGTGAACGAGACCTGTCCTTCGGACCTCGTGCGCTCCAGTACGTAGTCCATCTTGTCCGGCACCGAGTACCTTACGCCCTTTAGCTCCTCGTGCGGCATCTCGTTCGCACGCGCGAGCACCTCCTGGAACGCAGTCAGGAGGTCGTAGAGGTCGAGGTTCGCAATCGCCCCGCGCGCATCCGCCGCGGTCTTCTCGAACTTGGGACGCCCCCCGCCGTAGTCGAAGCTCGCCTGGCGCATCGCCTCCATCGTCCCGAGGCGGATCGCCGCGTCCTTGAACTTTTTGTACTCGACGAGCTGGCGGACGAGGTCCAGTCGCGGGTCGACCCACTCCTCGTCCCCGTCCTCGTTGGCCGTCCTGCGCTCCACGGGAAGGAGCATCCTGGACTTAATGACCATCAAAGTCGCCGCCATGACGATGAATTCCCCCGCGATGTCGAGGTTCAGGGCCCTCGCCGCGTTGATGAACTTCATGTACTCCGCGGCTATGTGCTCGATAGGAATGTCGTATATGTCGAGCTCCTCGCGGCGGATCAGGTACAGCAAAAGGTCAAGGGGACCCTCGAACACGTCGAGGCTCACCTTGTAGTCGTCCGCAAAAAGCTGTTCCTGTGCCATTTGACATATTATATCATATCTAACCCCGCTCGGGGGACGGAAAACGCAAGGAATTGTGGGGCCGCTTTAGTTTGTCAACAAAGTTGTAAACAGGTTGTCGCAAGACAACCCGGAAACCCTCGCGTGCGCGCGCGTGGTATGTCATACGGAACATACGCAT
>CAMOCC010000021.1 GCA_946610035.1 uncultured Verrucomicrobiota bacterium | reverse complement strand
TTCGCATCCAGTTGCCCTATCGCGTCCGCGCGGGGAAGTGGGGGACGCTTGCGCGTATTGCGTTGAATGCGCTTTTAGGCGGGCCGCTGCGCAACCTCGCATTCGTCTTTGCGGCGATTTTTCGCCGCGAGCGCGTGCGTCCGAAACACCTTGTAGTTGAGGCGCTCCCGGAGTTTTCCGAAGACGGGAAAGTGGAGCACTGCGACCCGTGCGTCGATGTGACGGTGTACGGGGACAGGCTCGTTCCGGCCTGCCTCGTGGACACGGAATTCGCAAAAAGAGGATGCGAATGACCATCCTCTTCGTCCAGCCTGCGGTCGGGCACAAGGGCGGCCGAGCGGTCTACCCGAAAACGTGGATCATGGAACCGCTTGCGCTTGCCGTGCTTTCCGCGCTCACGCCGCGTCGGATCGAGCGTTTCTTCATGGACGACCGTCTCGGCGAAGTCGACTATTCGGCGGACGCGGATGTCGTGGCGATGCCGGTCGAGTGTTACACGGCTGCGCGCAGTTACGAGATTGCGTCCCGCTTCCGTGCGAAGGGTGCGAAAGTGGTACTCGGCGGATTCCACGTGAAGCTCAATCAAGACGAGGCCGCCGCACATGCCGATGCGATCATTCTTGGAGATGCGGAGACGACGTGGGGCGAGGTGATCGACGATCTGGAGTCGGGGGCTCTCAAGTCGCGCTATGTCGGATGTGGAGGCGTGTTCTGCCCGATACCCGACCGTGGACTCTATGCCGGGAGGAACTACGGGCGGCTCAACCTCGTCGAGACGTCGCGCGGTTGCTCCTTTAATTGTGAGTTCTGCTCAGTCACAAAATTCTTCGGGCGGCGCTATACGCCGCGTCCTCTCGATGAGGTGATGGCGGAGGTACGTTCACTTGAGAAACGCATTGTCTTTTTTGTTGACGACAATCTGGCAATGGACGTGGAGCGCCTAAAGGAACTGTGCCGCCGCATGATTCCGATGCGCATGCATTGGGTCGGACAACTCAGTATCCATTCTGCTAAGGACGACGAACTCCTTGCGCTGATGGCGAAGAGCGGTTGTGCCGGCGTACTGATCGGTTTTGAGTCCCTGGACGGTGCGACGCTTGCGGAGATGGGCAAGCGCGTCAACTCGACTAACAGCGACTACTCCGCCGCAATCGAGAACCTGCGCCGGCATCACCTGTCGATCTACGCGACGTTCGTGTTCGGCTATGACCACGACACGCCGGAGACGTTCGAGCGCACGTTCGAGTTCGCAATGGAAAGCAAGTTTTTCTTCGCAGCGTTCAACCACCTTGTGCCGTTTCCAGGAACTGACGTCCACGCGCGGTTTGTCCGTGAAGGTCGTTTGCTCCACGAAAAATGGTGGCTCGACCCGACAGTCCACTTTGGCGATGTCGTGTTCCGTCCAAAGAATTTTACGCCTGAGGGCTTGGCGGAGACGTGTCGCAGGTTCCGCCTCAAGTTTTACTCGGTGAAGTCGATCTTCCGCCGTGCGATGGACTTCCGCGCGAACCTCCATGGCTTTCTGAAGGCGGTTCTCTTCTTCGCCTCGAATTTCACCCAGGAACGCGAGGTCATGCGTCGGCATGGACTTCCAAACGGAGGCGATCCATGACGCATGCACGTCTTTACCGCCCGTCAGACGAGCCGGAACTCGTCCGGCTCGCTGCTGCGCCGATGCCGGGGTGGGTGCGGCTCAGGTACGACTACGCTTCGGGATATGTCGCTGCCGAGGCGCTAAAGGGCGACAGCGAAATCGTCGTCGTGGAGGATGGTGAAGGGCACATCGCAGGATGTGGAACGCGCTCGACAAGGTGCCTTTACCTTGACGGCGAACCGTCTAAGGTTGGCTACCTAGGCGGACTTCGAAGTTTTGCAGCAGGACGACGGGGCTGGGGTTTGTTCCGGGGGTTCCAGATGATCGCCGACCTGGAGGCGGCATCTCCGAACGTACTGACGTTTACGACTATACTTGACGACAATCCTGAAGGACGTTCACTCCTCACGTCTGGACGAGTGGGATTGCCGAAGTACAATCCTTGCGGCAAGGTCGTGACTTATGCGCTTTCCGGACGGTGTGGCGCCATGCCGGAACGTGTCTCATTCGACGACCTTGCTGCGTTCTACGCACGCGAGTCGCCGCGACGGCA
The DNA here is from genome assembly GCA_946610035.1 of uncultured Verrucomicrobiota bacterium. Lineage (GTDB taxonomy): Bacteria > Verrucomicrobiota > Kiritimatiellia > RFP12 > UBA1067 > UBA1067. Next base: position 34,500 of record CAMOCC010000021.1, on the reverse strand, counting down.
GCTCTTTCCAGTGTTCGGCGCAAAGTTGCCCCCTGGATTGTTGCTGGATGATTTCTTTGTCATCCGTCGAGGGGGGCGCATTGCAGCTGCTGCGGCCGTGTGGAACCATGGTGCTCGGAGGCGTATCCTCGTCGATGGATACGGGAACTTCGTCCTAAGCGCGCTCCGTCCCGCCCTGAACGCGTTTTCACGCCGGCCGCGCCTCCCTGCGCCTGGCGGAGAGCTTGCGTGTTCGTATCTCGCGTATGCACTTGTGGAGAATGATGACCCATTTCTCTTTTCCGAGCTCGTAGAGTCGGCGCGACGGACGTGCCATGGCCGGAATATCGTTCTCTCGCTCCATGCCAGCGATCCGCTGTGCAATGTCGTCAAGTCGCTCGGGGGATTCAATTACGGCAGCGAGTTCTTGACAGTCAAATTTGATGGGTGTAGCCATGAACTTCGCGGCGTGCCGTACATTGAAGCGGGGGCGCTATGACTGCGGACGTGAAGGTTGAGATTTGGAGCCGAAGCCTGCTCCGCGAAGTGGATGTCGCCGCAATGGAACGACTTTACCGGGAGTTCTATGTCGGCGCAGACGAGGCGGATTTCCGTCGCGACCTTGCGGAGAAGGACTACGCGATTCTCCTGCGTGGAACAGGCGTATGCGGATTCTCCACGATGAAGCTCGTCGACGTTGCGGGGATGCGCGTTCTCTTCAGCGGAGACACGGTGGTCGAGACGTCGCAGCGCGGACAATGGGGGCTCTCGGGCGGGTTCGGCCACATGATCAAGTTTGTGGAGGGCATGTTCCCTGACGAGACGGCGTACTGGTTTCTCATCAGCAAGGGCGCGCGCACGTACCGCTTCCTCCCGACCTTCTTTAGACGTTACGTACCGGGGCTTGCTGCGGATGCCGACCTTTCAGAACGGCTCGCGCGTGTCGCGTCCGCGCTGTACCCGCGCGAATACAATCCAGCGACGGGCGTCCTGCATTTTTCGGGGAAGAAAGACCGCCTTCGCGGCGACGTGTTGCGCATGGACGCGGAATCCGTCCGTTTTCGCGCGTTGAATCCCGGATGGATGAACGGCGACGAGCTGTGTTGCCTTGCGCCGCTCGCGACGGACAACCTCAACCGGCTGGGGTTGCGCGTGATCGAGGCGACGGTGCCGGAATGGCATCTGGAGCGTACGCCGTGAAAGTGTTTCTCTCTAACTTGCTCTGGTTCGCCTCGACCTTGCCGGACACCATCCGTTTTGCGCTGGCGCTGCGTAACCCGGCGTGTGCGCAGGCGGTTGTGGCGCGGCGGCGGAGACCGACAAGGGAAGAAGATGTCATCCTCTACGAACCCACCAGCGGATCGACTGGCGCGAACAAGCTGATCCCGTACACCGAGCAGCTCCGCCGCGAGTTCATGCGCGCCGTGAATCCGTGGATGGCTTCGCTCTACCTCCGTCATCCCGGGCTTTTGCGCTGTACGCACTATTGGGCGATTTCGCCGACAACCGAGGTGCGAGGTGGGGACTGCGATGCGCGTTGCGGGTTCGCGGAGGACCGCGAATATCTTGGTTCGTTGAGATGTCGTATCACGCGGGCGCTGTTTCCTGTGTCGGACATCGTGCGCGGCGTAAGTGATCCTGCACGCCATCGGCGTCTCACTGCACTCGGTCTGCTTGCCTCGTACCGTCTGGGAATCGTTTCAGTGTGGCATCCGTCGTTCTTCATCCGCATCCTTGAGTACATGACGGAGCATGCGGCGGAACTAGTGCATGCGTTGACAACGGGTGACTGGGGCGAAGGACTTCGCAAAACCCCAATACGGGAAGGTGCGCGACTGGCTGAACGGCTCGCAGCGCGGAACTATGCGGCAGTATGGCCCCATCTCAAGGTAATCAGCTGTTGGGACGCTGCGTTCGCGAAGGGCGACGCCGATTGTTTGCGGCAGATGTTCCCATGCGTTGAGGTTGAGGGCAAGGGGCTTCTCGCAACGGAGGGAGTCGTCACGATTCCGTGGTTCGGGAAGCGTGTCGCGGCTGTGACGTCGCACACGTTGGCGTTCGAGACGGTCGATCCGGCGACGTCGGAGCCAATTTCCAGAACGGCTGTCGGGATTGAACGACTTGAAGTTGGAAGACGTTACGGTGTTGTCCTCACGACGGGGAACGGTTTCACGGACTACAGGCTAGGGGACGTGGTGGAGTGTGTCGGATTTGTTGGACGGACGCCGCGCCTTGAGTTTTTGTACCGCAGCGGGGGCGTGTCGGATCTGTGCGGGGAGAAACTACATCCGGCATTTGTCGGTACCGTCATCAATGCGCTGTCGGAAAGGCATGGTGCGCCACGGTTCGCCGTTTTGGCGCCGAACATCAACCGTGCTGGCTATACGCTCTGGTGGGAACCTGCGGAAGAAAGCGGTTTGCCATCCGCTGACGAATTCGAGCAGCGGCTGTGCGAGAGCTACTACTACGCAAATGCGGTGGAACTTGGCCAGATCCGTCCTGCCGTCGTGAAGGAAATCTGCGACGGACTTGCCAGATGGTGCAGATGTTTTGGTCTTTCAGCGTCCGCCGCAAAGATTCCGCCTCTCACCCGCAACGCGATAGATTTATATCGTCTATAAGATTATATAGGTTTTGTAAAGCAATTGGCAGTTAATGGCGTTGGCATGGTAATTGCTTGTAAGTTTTTATGAAAACCGGTGTAATGTTTTCGGGTCGGATGCGTTTATGTCGGAGAAAGCGGAATGGAAAAGAGAATTCAAATGAGGAAGAACTTAGAGAATATGCGCGCGAAGTTGCGGATGCTGAATCTGCGACTTGGACGCTATTGCTCGGGGTTCGTGAACTGAAGCCTGCTGGAGACGCCAGCAGTCGGAGGAAGAGGCCAGCCCCGCGCATGCGAGGACCGGCCTCTTTGCATACATTGATCTTTCTCAACACACGGAACCGTAGCCCAACTGGCAGGAGGCGCTTGCTTGAGGTGCAAGACAGTGCGGGTTCGATTCCCGCCAGGCCCACCAGACAGAAGGGAATTTTAGATGGTAACGATAGATGATTCGATCAGCTCGGGAACCGAGCGGGGGGGGGGCGAACGGACGGCGTTCTATGCGGCGTTCGCGCCCGTCATGCGCGCATATGCCGTGAGGCGCGGATGCGACGAGCCGGACGACGCCGTGCAGGACGTTTTCGTGAAGTTCGTAGCGGCGGTCAGGGCGGGACGCTTCAAGGCGCACAGCGCGGCCGAGACGGTTTCGTACATGAAGATGCAGGTCGCGCGGCAGGTGATAGACTACCATCGGCGAGCGAAGGCCAGGTGCCGCGATGCGATGGTAGAGTTCGACGAGTTCGCGATCCCGCTCCCCGCCGATGCGCTGCGGATAGTCGAGGCGCGGGAGGAGGCGTCGATCCGTGTCCGGGCGCGCGAGAAGGCGTCTCGCCCGGCTTCGTGCGCATCATCCGCCATCGCGGCCTCGCGAGGGAGAAGAAAGCCGCGCAGGAGGTGTAACGCTGTTCGGCGAATTGCGTTTAGGAGAATGACGCGACGCGGGGTTGCAAAGGCCTTGCGGTTGCGTCTGCGAGAATGCGGGATTGACTGGAGTGGTTCCAGCGGCAGTCTCATAAGCTGTAGAACGTCGGTTCGAATCCGGCTCCCGCAACCAATTCGGATGTAGCTCAATGGTAGAGCCCCGCACTGTTAATGCGGCCGTTGCCGGTTCGAGTCCAGCCATCCGAGCCAGTTCTGTCGCGCGCTTGACAGCAACAAGAGCCCGGTAGCATAATTGAGGCAGAAAGCCAAACCCCATGGAGGGAGAAGTCAAGCATCTATATATAATTATAGTCGGCTATATTTAGTCGGCTATATTGAATTATATGCCCTGCACGGTGGTTGCGGCTTGTGGGGCGGGGCGTAGTTTTGCTGGGCGTTGGCACGGTATGTGCTAATCAATGGGCGCTATGAAAGAACTGATTACTATAGACGGCTCGATGGGCGAGGGCGGCGGACAGGTGCTGCGCACCTCGCTGACGCTCGCTGCCATCACGGGGCACGACCTGGCGCTCGCGAAGATTCGCGCCCGCCGTGCAAAAGGAGACGCTTCACTACAAAACAAACAAAGACGTAATAGCTCAATTTGCAGAGTCCATCAGACCTTGACTTTGCGGACTTTGCGAACTTTGCGCGAGACTAGATGACGACTCTGCGTCTCTGCGCCTCTGCGTTAAAACAAATCAACAAACAATCTGAAGGAGACAAAAAATGAAGTGGGAGAAGTATGACGAGGGCTGGCGGATGCACATCAAGTCTTGGTGCGCGGACTGCGAGGAGGGCGCGGTGAAGCAGGCGGAGAACCTTGCGCAGCATCCGGCGCTGTTCCACCACGTGGCGCTCATGCCTGACGCGCACCAGGGCTACGGCATGCCCATCGGCGGCGTGGTCGCTGCGGAGGACGCGGTGATCCCGGCGGCGGTCGGAGTGGACATCGGCTGTGGAATGATTGCGACGGAGACGGACGTTCCGGCGGAGCGCTTTGCGGACATGGCTTTCCGGCGCGCGTTCCAGGAGAAGCTTAAGACGCGCATTCCCGTAGGCGAGGGTGTTTCGCACAAGACGACGCAGGACTGGGAGGGCTTCGAGGAGTACACCGCGAACAACGGCATGCGCTCGGGCCTCTGGTCGTCGAAGCTGGACCGCATGAACCTCGGCACGCTCGGCGGCGGCAACCATTTCATCGAGCTGCAGAAGACGACGCCGCTCGAGATAGGCGGCGCGCTTGGTGATCGCGCCCTATCGGATGGGGGTGAGAGCCGTGTTTGGCTTATGATCCACTCCGGGTCGCGCAACCTCGGCAAGCGCATCGAGGAGCACTACCACAAGATCGCCTCGCGCCTCTGCACGCGCTACCGAGTGCCGCTCGCGGACCCCGACCTCGCGTTCCTTCCGATCGCGGAGAAGGAGGGGCACGACTACTTCACGGACATGCTCTTCGCGCTCCGCTACGCGAAGGAGAACCGCCGCCGTATTATGGAGGCGATGAAGGAGACGCTTCTCGAGTTTGCGCCCGAGGCGAACTTCGTTCGCACGATCGACATCCACCACAACTACGCGGCCTGCGAGGAGCACTTTGGGAAGAAGGTGTTCGTGCACCGCAAGGGCGCGACGTCGGCGAAGCTCGACGAGATCGGAATCATCCCGGGCTCGATGGGGACGGCCAGCTACATCGTGCGCGGACTCGGCAACCCCGACTCCTTCATGAGCTGCTCGCACGGAGCGGGACGCCGCATGTCGCGCGTCGCGGCCTCGGCGAACCTCACGGTCGAGGAGTGCGACAAGGCGATGGAGGGCATCGTCTGCGAGCGCTGGGGCAAGTACAAAGGCTTCAGCAAGAAGGCGAAGGGCAAGTTCGACCTCTCCGAGGCGCCGCAGGCGTACAAGGACATCGAGAACGTCATCTCGTCCGAGCTTGACCTCGTCGAGCCGCTCGTGCGCCTCGTCCCGCTCGCCAGCCTCAAGGGCTAGCGGGCGGCGCGCCTGCTCCTATGTCCGTTGCCGGAAGACTTCCCAATCTTCGATTTGCCCAATGTGCAGAAAAGCCCATTGACTATGGCCGATCAACATGATAAACTATTATCAATTTGCTGAAATAAGGCAAAAGAACAAAGAAAAGGAAAAAAAAGATGATCATCCAGGAAGTCAAGGCTCGTGAAATCATCGACTCCCGCGGCAATCCCACGGTCGAAGTCGACGTAATCCTCGAAGACGGCACCCTCGGCCGCGCGGCAGTTCCCTCGGGCGCCTCCACCGGCGTCAATGAAGCTCTCGAGCTTCGCGACGGCGATCCCAAGCGCTATCTGGGCAAGGGCGTCCAGAAGGCGGTCGACAACGTCAACAAGATCATCGCCCCCAAGATCGTCGGCCTCTGCGCCTGCGATCAGCGCGGCATCGACCAGCTCATGATCAAGCTCGACGGCACGCCCACGAAGTCCAAGCTCGGCGCGAATGCGATCCTCGGCGTCTCCCTCGCCGTCGCGAAGGCCGCTGCGAACTCGCTCGGCATGCCGCTCTACCGCTACATCGGCGGCACCAACACGTACACCCTCCCGGTCCCGATGATGAACATCATCAACGGCGGCGCCCACTCCGACGCCCCGATCGCGTTCCAGGAGTTCATGATCCGCCCGGTCGGCGCGAAGACCTTCAAGGAGGGCCTGCGCATGGGCGCCGAGACGTTCCACAACCTCAAGAAGGTTCTCAAGGCCCGCGGCCTCTCCACGGCGGTCGGCGACGAGGGCGGCTTCGCCCCTGCGCTCGACTCTATCGAGGACGCGCTCGACTGCATCATCGCGGCGATCAAGAAGGCCGGCTACAAGCCCGGCAAGGACGTCACGATCGCCATGGACTGCGCCTCGTCCGAGTTCTACAAGGACGGCAAGTACGACTACACCTGGAAGGAAGGCAAGAAGGGCGCGGTCCGCACCTCCGACGAGCAGGTCAAGTACCTCGAGGGCCTCATCGCCAAGTACCCGATCGACTCGATCGAGGACGGCATGGCCGAGGGCGACTGGGACGGCTGGGTCAAGCTCACGAAGGCCGTGGGCGACAAGTGCCAGCTCGTCGGCGACGACCTCTTCGTCACTAACGTCAAGTACCTCGAGAAGGGCATCAAGCTCGGCGCCGCGAACTCCATCCTCATCAAGGTGAACCAGATCGGCTCGCTCTCCGAGACGCTGGACGCCATCGAGATGGCCCACCGCGCCGGCTACACGTCCGTCACCTCCCACCGCTCCGGCGAGACCGAGGATGCGACGATCGCCGACATCGCGGTTGCGACGAACTCCGGGCAGATCAAGACGGGCTCCATGAGCCGCACCGACCGCATCGCGAAGTACAACCAGCTTCTCCGCATCGAGGAGGAGCTCGGCAAGAAGGCCGTCTACGGCTACAAGAAGGTTCGCTAACGCGAATACGGCATCGTCCGAATCGAACGCCTCCGTCCGCCCGTCGGCCGGGGGCGTTCGCTTTTCATGCCGGCTGGAAGCGGCACCCCAGCAAAGGGGGCGTCGACTTTGATTGCCGGGGCGTCCTGCCGTAGCCAGGCGCGGTTGCGATATGGTATAATATCCGGCATACGGAGGATGTTAGCGATGAGTGAAGAGAACAGGATCGAAAGGTGGACGCAGAAGCTGCTCGACTTCTCGGCGCGGAACAGGCTTCTCAACATGCCGGCCAAGTCGAAGTCCGTCCTCAGGCTGAAGGTGGAAGACATCGCCAAGGTCGAGGACAGGCTGTCCGCGCACGAGCGCATCGCCGTTCCGCCGCTTGCCGACTTCAACGAGGAGAAGGACGTGAGGCGCCGTCTTTCGGACCTCATGCGCGAAGCGAGGCGCGACCTCGAGGAGACCGGCTCCAACACGCTCTTCCTAACCCTTGGCGGACTCGAATGGACCGAGGACGGTGCGGCCAGGCCCCGCATCGCCCCGATTCTGCTCGTCCCCGTCCGCCTCGAGCGCGCGTCGATGTCCGAAGGCGTGAAGCTCTCCCGCCTCGACGAGGAGACGACCGTCAACACCACTCTTGTCGAGTTCCTCCGTTCGCAGCACGGCATCGCCGTCGCCGGGATCGACCCTCCGCCGGCGGACGATTCGGGCGTGGACGTGAAGGCCGTCCTCGCCGCCTTCGCGGACGCGGTGAAGGCGAAGGCGGGATGGAGCGTCCGCGAGGACTGCACCATCGGCACATACTCATTCGGCAAGTTCGTGATGTGGAAGGACATGACGGACCGCGCCGAGGAGCTGAAGGGAAGCCCGCTGGTCGCCCACCTCCTTGCGGGAGGCGGACGCTTCGACGACGGAATCGCCGTCTTCCCCCCGGAGGAGGTCGCGCAGCACGTCACTCCGGGCGAACTGTTCTGCCCCGTGAGCTACGACTCCTCGCAGCTTACAGCCGTTCTCTATTCAGAGCTCGGCAAGTCCTTCGTGCTGCACGGTCCGCCCGGAACGGGCAAGTCCCAGACCATCACGAACATAATCGCACACAATCTGGCGCGCGGACGGAGGGTCCTCTTCGTCTCCGAGAAGAAGGCCGCCCTGGACGTCGTCAAGAACAGGCTGGACAAGGTCGGCCTCACGCCGTTCTGCCTTGAGCTGCATTCCAACAAGTCCGAGAAGGCGCACGTCTACGGACAGATCCGCGAGGCGCTGGAAGTCGCCGAGGCGGGGACGCCGCGCAGCTGGCGGACGGTCGTCTCGGAGTTCGACTCGCTCAGGTTCGGACTTGAGGCGTACGTGCGCGAACTCCACCGCGTGTATCCCAACGGACTCACCCCGTACTCCTGCTTCGCCCGTGCGATACAGTACGGACGAAGCGACGACGCGGGGCTCATCGAGGCGGACACGCTGAAGCAGAGCCAGTCAGACTACCAATCGCTCTCGGAGGCCGTCCGGGACTTCGCCTCCGACCGCAGGGAGGTCGGGACGGCCGCGCTCTCCGCTATCCCCGCGCTCTCCGACGGCGACTGGTCGCCCGCCCTCGAGAGGGAGCTGAAGGCGTCCGCCGAGGCGCTTGCGGACGAGATTCACATCTACCTTGCATCAGGCGGCGACAAGTCGTTCCTCAGGTCGCTTGCGGCGCTCAGGGCGAGGATCGAGGCGGACAGGAACGCGTTCTTCCTGATACGCTTCTTCCGCAACAGGGCGACGGCCAGGGAGATGGCGGCGATCGACGCGGGACCGGGCGCGAAGGTCAAGGCGGCGGCTGATGCGCTTGCGGACCACACGGGCGCGGGATATGTGACGGCGGACCTCGACGAGGTTGAGCGCCGCTGCCGCGCCTTCGCCGGCGAGATGGGCGAGTTGCGGCCCGTGATGAGGCTCAGGAAGAGCGCGGGAAGGGTGCGCGCTCTTGGCGCCGGCGGGTTTGTGAAGCGGATGTGCGAGGTCGAGGAGCCGCCGTCCGACATGTCGCTCGCCTTCGAGAACGCATACGCGGCGAGGATGCTGGAACAGGTCCTGTCCCGGACCTCCGCGCTCGCCGACTTCGCGGGGCTCGCCCACGAGGAGCGGATTGCGCGCTTCCGCGAGCTTGACGAGAGGCAGACGGAGCTTGCGAAGAAGGTCGTCTTCTCCAAGCTTGCGAAGAGGGCTGCGACGCTGAGGGACGCGCCGACGACGGCGAAGGGGAAGGGGTCGGAGCTTGGCACTCTCAGGCGCGAGTGCGAGAAGAAGCGCAGGCAGAAGCCGGTGAGGCAGCTGCTGGCGGAGTGCAGGGAGCTGCTGCCGACGCTCAAGCCGTGCTTCCTGATGAGTCCGCTTTCCGTCGCCCAGTACCTGGGGACGGATGCGCCGAAGTTCGACATGGTCGTCTTCGACGAGGCTTCGCAGATTCCGGTGTGGGACGCGATAGGCGTCATTGCGCGCGCGAACCAGCTCGTCGTGGTGGGCGATCCGAAGCAGATGCCGCCGACGAGCTTCTTCCAGAAGGGCGAGGCGGAGCTGGACGAGTTCGACGAGGGGACGTACGAGCTCGAGGACCAGGAGAGCATCCTCGACGAGTGCCTCGTCGCCGGCGTCCCGTCCACCTACCTCAGCTGGCACTACAGGAGCAGGCACGAGTCGCTCATAGCCTTCAGCAACGAGCACTACTACGACGGACGGCTCTTCACGTTCCCGGCGGCGACGAACGAGTCCGGCTTCGGCGTGAAGTTCAAGTTCGTCGAGGGCGGGAGGTTCGTCAAGCAGGGGAAGGGCCCGAGGGTGAACCCCGTCGAGGCCAAGGCGCTTGTCGACTACGTGTGCGAGGAGGTGAAGCGGCCCGGGCGGCGTGCGAGGTCGGTAGGCATAGTCACGTTCTCCCTGCCGCAGCAGAAGCTCATATCGGATCTCATCGAGGAGCGACGCTCGGAGGACCCGGAGCTGGAGAGGCTCCTCCCCGAGGAGGGCGAGGGCTCGTACTTCGTCAAGAACCTAGAGAACGTGCAGGGGGACGAAAGCGACGTCATCCTCTTCTCCGTCGGGTATGCGCCGGACGAGAACGGCAGGCTCACGATGAACTTCGGTCCGCTGAACCTCTCCGGCGGCGAGCGCCGCCTCAACGTCGCGGTGACGCGCGCGAAGGAGCAGGTGGTCGTCTTCTCGTCCATACACGGCGCGCAGATCGACGCGGGCGAGGGCGGGCGGACGAAGGCGGTCGGCGCGGCCGACCTCAAGGCGTTCCTGGAGTACGCCGAGCGCGGACCGAAGACCGCCCCCGTCGCCGGCGGCGGCGCGCGGGAGGGCGGCTTCGGCGACGTCGTCGCCGAGTTCCTGCGATCCAGGGGCTGGGGAGTCGACCGCGACGTCGGCTGCTCCAACTACAGGATAGACGTGGCGGTGAAGGATCCGTCCGCACCCGACCGCTACATCATGGGCATAGAGTGCGACGGACCCTCCTACGCGCACCAGCGCACGGAGCAGGACCGCGACGTGAACCGCGCGGGCGTCCTCGGGCGCCTGGGCTGGCGCATGTGCCGCGTGTGGAGCGTGGACTGGGCGCTCGACCGCGCCCGCGCCCAGGCCCGCCTTCTCGAGATGCTGAAGTAGCTGGAAAATAGTCTGAAATTCACCCTTGACATACCTACCCGAAGGTATGTATAATATACGCCCAAAATCGGGGAGGGTGTCGCCAAGTGCCGAGAAGAGCCAAAGTCGAAGCCGAGAGGACGCGTGCGAGGATACTCGCGAGCGCCCTGTCGCTCTTCGCCAAGAAGGGGTTCGACAGGACGACGTTCACCGACATCGCCTCGCGCCTCAAGATGACGAAGGGCGCGGTCTACTGGCACTTCGAGTCGAAGGAGGCTCTTTTGGTCGCGCTTGTGGACGAGATGCTGTCCAAGTTCGCGCGCGAGACCGAGTCTTTGATGCCGAAGGAGGAGCTTACCTTCCCGGCAGTCGCCGAGATGATGGTCGGCAACGCCGTGCGGATCATCGACGACCCGAAGGGCAAGGCGTTCTTCATGCTGATGTTCACGCAGGTGAAGTGGGGGGAGGCCTCGATGCAGAAGACGCGCGAGGAGCTCCTTTCGAGGCGCCACGACAGTCCCTACCACACCTTCATGCGCGCCGTCGAGAACGACATGGCGGCGGGGCGAGTAGTGCCCGGGGCGGATGCGAAGTCCGTCGCCGCCTCGTGCGTCGCGGTGTGGGACGGTCTCGTCCGGGCGCGGATCGACGGGATGCTCGAATGCGACCTGGCGACGACGCTCCGTCGCGCCTACGCGGCGGTCTGGGCGTCGATCAAGGCGGAATGAACTTTGGAAACTGACAATGTCAAATACAAAATGAGGAAAGAAAATGGCGGAGAACGAGGAGAATAAGGGCGCGGCGTCGGTGATAGGATCGGCGATCGCGACGGTTGTGCTCGCCGGCGCGTGCGTCGCGGGCGGATGGATCGGACACGAGCTGTGGGCGAAGAGTCACAAAGGCGACGCAGCGGCGGCGAAGCCGCAGATGCCGCCGGCGACCGTCGCGGTCACGAACGCCGAGATGCGCGCGTACAACCTGCCCGAGCGCTTCGTCGCGCACGCCGAGCCAGTGCAGGAGGTCGACCTCCTCCCGCAGGTGGACGGCTACATCAAGGAGATGCTCTTCAAGGAGGGCGACCTCGTCAAGGAGGGCCAGACGCTCTACGTCCTCGACGACGAGCGCTATCAGGCCGTCGTGAACCAGCGCAAGGCCGACCTGGAGGCGGCGGAGGCGGAGTCCCGCCGCGCGGAGCGCTACTTCAAGCGCATGCAGGAGGCCGACGAGCGCGGCATCACCCAGCTCGAGCGCGACAACGCCGAGGCGGGCGCGGAGAAGGCGAAGGCGTCCGTCCTTCAGGCGAAGGCCAACCTCATCGTCGCCGAGTACGACCTCAAGAAGGCGAAGGTCGTCGCCCCGATCTCCGGACAGATCGGCAAGTCCGCCGCGCACGTCGGCGACTACGTCGCGCCCTCGAAGGGCGCGCTCGCGAGGATCGTCCAGATCGACCCCATCCGCGTCACCTTCCCGCTCACGGACCGCGCGTACATTGCGTGGCGCGAGGCGCAGCGCAAGGGGGCGGCGACCGACTACCGCATGAGGCTCATCCTCGCCGACGGCAGCGACTACGACCAGGAGGGCGCCTGGGACTTCGACGACAACCAGATGTCCAAGGAGACGGCGACGATCCAGATGAGGCTCAAGTTCCCCAACCCCGAGCGCCTCCTCATCCCGAACAGCTACGTGACGCTGTTGACCGACAGCAAGAATCCGCCCAGGTATCCCTCCGTGCCGCAGTCGGCGCTCTTCGACCTCCCCGGCGGCAACGAGGGCGTCTACATCGTCAAGGACGACGGCACGGTCGAGCTCAGGGCCGTGGAGGCGCTCGAGATGTTCGAGGGCTGGAGGGCGTGTCCGAAGGGCCTCGCCGCCGGCGAGACGGTCGTCATCGCCGGAACCGGCAAGATCGGCCCCGGCATGAAGATCGTCCGGGGTGTCGCGACGCCGAACGAGGATACCGACCCGGGCTTCAGGCCGACCCTCGACGAGAAGTGAGGCTCAAGGCATGAAGAATCCAATCCGAGCTTCGATCGACCAGATAAAGACGTTTTCGCGCACGTTCGTGGAGCGTCCGCGCTTCGCGATGGTCATATCCATCGTGTTGACGATGGCGGGCGTCATGGCGATCAAGATGCTGCCTGTTGCGCAGTACCCGCAGCTCACCCCGCCCGAGATCAAGGTGAGCTACAACTATCCCGGAGCTCCTTCGCAGGAGGTCATGAACACGATCGCGACGCCGATCGAGGACGAGGTGAACGGCGTCGACGACATGCTCTACATGTCCAGCGAATCGGGCGACGACGGCTCCTACTCGCTGACGGTCTCGTTCGACGTGGACTCCGACCGCGACATGGACCTCGTGAAGGTGCAGAATCGACTCACGCAGGCCGAGGCCAAACTCCCGACGGAGGCGAAGCAGCTGGGCGGACGCGTCCGCGCGCAGTCGACGGACTTCCTCGGCTTCCTCGCGCTGATGTCCCCCAAGGGCACCCATTCGCGCCTGGAGCTTTCGAACTACGCGTACCAGAACATACAGCCCGTCCTCCTCCGCGTGCAGGGCGTGGGCGAGACGACGATCTACGGACCGAAGCTCGCCGTCCGGATCTGGCTCGACCCGCAGCGCCTCGCCGCGCAGGCGATGAACTCCGAGGAGGTCATCGCGGCCATATCGAAGCAGAACATCCAGGCGTCGCTCGGCGCGGTGGGCGCCTCGCCCACCAAGGAGCACGGCGCGTTCACGTACTCGCTCGTCGCCAAGGGCCGCCTCATGACGCCGGCCGAGTTCGAGGAGATCGTCGTCAGGCGCGACGACCAGGGCGGACTCGTCAAGCTCAAGGACATCGCCAGGATCGAGATCGGCGAGCAGAACTACTCCTTCTCCGGGCAGTACAACGGCGGCAACTCCATCTCAATAGCGGTCAACCAGAAGCCGGGTGCGAACGCGATCGCGTCCATGGACGCCCTGCGCAAGGCCATGGACGGGCTTGCGAAGTCGTTTCCCGACGACATGGAGTACATCGTCCCCTATGACGCGACGGACTACGTGCGCTCGTGCATCAAGGAGATCGTCTTCACGCTCCTGCTGACGTTCGGACTCGTCGTCCTCGTCTGCTACCTCTTCCTCCAGGACTGGCGTGCGACGCTCATCCCGTGCATCACGATCCCCGTCTCGCTCTGCTCGACGTTCATCCTGATGGCCGTGCTCGGCTACTCGATCAACATCCTCACCCTGTTCGGGCTCGTCCTCGCGATCGGCGTCGTCGTCGACGACTGCATCGTCGTCGTCGAGCGCGTCCAGTTCCTCATTGAGACGCGCGGGCTCAACCCGAAGGAGGCGACGATACAGGCCATGTCGGACGTCACATCTGCCGTCATAGCGACGACGCTCGTCCTCCTCGGCATCTTCGTGCCCGTCGGCTTCATGACGGGCATCACAGGACGCATCTACCAGCAGTTCTCCGTGACGCTTTCGGCGGCCGTGTGCTTCTCCACGCTCTGCGCGCTCACGCTCGCGCCGGCGCTGTGCTCGCTCCTCCTCCACGAGGCGCGGCCCTACAGGCACGGTCCGCTCGCATGGTTCAACTGGGTGGTGAACGCCTTCAAGGGCTTCTTCGTGAAGATGGCGAAGTGGCTCGCCTCGCGGCTCTTCCTCACGGCGATGCTCCTTCTCCTGACTGTGCTGGTGACGGCGAACATCTTCCTGAACACCAAGACGACGTTCCTCCCCGACGAGGACCAGCGCGTACTGTTCTGCGCACTGGAGCTCCCGGAGGGCACCACCAAGGCGCGCACACAGGAGGTGGCGCTCAGGGCGGTCAGGATGCTGCAGGACGTCAAGGAGGTCAACAGCGTCCTTTCCATCAACGGATTCTCGATGGTCGGCGGACGCGGCGAGAACCAGTCCATGCTCATCATCGACCTCACCGACTGGGCCGAGCGTCCCCTCCCCGAGCAGCACGCTCTGAGGCTCATCGGACGCGTCCAGACGCTTCTCGGGTCCATCCCCGAGGCGAGGGCGACGGTGTTCGTCCCGCCCGCGATCCCGGGACTCGGTGCGGACAACGCGATCGACCTCAGGATACAGTCCAAGAACTCGACCGACCCCGCACTGCTCGACGACGTGAAGAACGCGCTGCTCGCGCGGCTCAACTCCGTGCCGGACAAGATCGCGCTTGCGTTCTCCGGCTTCACGTCCCAGACGCCGCACCTCCGTCTTGAGGTCGACCGCACAAAGGCGGAGATGTTCCACGTCCCCGTCGCGACGGCGTACGCGACCTTGCAGAACTACCTCGGCTCCAGGTACGTCAACGACGTGAACCTGGGCACGCAGGTGAACCGCGTGACGGTCCAGTCCGACTGGACCGGACGCGCCACCCCCGAGGCTGTGGAGCGGCTGTACGTGAGGAGCGACACCGGCGCTATGGTGCCGGTGGGCTCCCTCGGCTCGATCCACCGCGTGATAGGCCCGCGCGTCATGAAGCGCTACAACATGTATCCCGCGGCCGACGTCAAGGTGCGCCCGGCCGATGGCGTGGCGACGGGACAGGTCATGGAGGAGATCGTACGCATACTCGGAGAAGTCCTTCCCGAGGATTTCGGCTACGAGTGGAGCGGCATAACATACCAGGAGCAGAAGAACTCCGGCGCGGCGGCGCCGCTAATCGGCCTCGCCATCCTGTTCGGCTACCTCTTCCTCGTCGCGCAGTACGAGTCGTGGACCATCCCGCTTCCCGTGATGCTGTCGATATTCGTCGCCGTCTTCGGCGCGCTCGTCGGTCTCAAGTTCTGGGGCACGTTCGCGACGGGACAGCCTTATGCGCTGTCCATCTACGCGCAGCTGGGACTCGTCCTCCTCATAGGCCTCGCCTCCAAGAACGCGATCCTGATCGTCGAGTTCGCCAAGGACAAGCGTGAGAAGGAGGGGCTGTCCATAGTCGACGCGGCGGGACTCGCCGCGGGCGAGCGTCTGAGGGCTCTGCTCATGACGGCCTTGACGACGCTTCTCGGAACGCTCCCGATGATGATCGCGACGGGCGCGGGCGCTGCGAGCCGCAACCACCTCGGGACGACCGAGTTCTGGGGCATGCTCTTTTCCGTGTGCTTCGGCATCCTGCTCGTCCCGGGGCTCTACGCGCTCTTCCAGACGTGGCGCGAGCGTGTGAAGCGCTTCTTCGCGTTTCTCTCGGCGACGGCGCTCCGCCGCCGCCAGCTGAAGGCGCGGAGGAATGTCGGTTGAATCGCATGATTTGAAATTGAAGATCAAGGGAGAAAAGACAATGAAGAACCAGTTGATAGTCGTCTCGGCCATAGCCGCCTGCGCCGGCTGCTCGTGGCTCCCCTGCGTCGGGCCGGACTACGAGAAGCCCGATGTGGCGCTGCCGGAGACGGCCCTTCCGGATGCGGGGCTTCCTACCACGAACAGGAACGACGTCGGCGAGTACAAGCCGGCGGAGGGGGCGGACGACTATCGCGAGGCGGTGACGACGAACGACGTCCGCCGCTGGTGGACGAAGTTCGAGGACCCCGTCCTCACCGGACTCGTCGACGAGGCCGTCACGAACAACATCTCCTACCGCATGGCGAGCGAGCGCCTCGTCGCCGCGCGCTGGCGCATCCTCGGCGCGGCCGCCGCGAACCTGCCGCACATCGGCTCGTCGCTCTCGGCGACCAGGATGGAGAGAGGGCCCAATACGTCCACGATGGCCGGAACGGGGCGGACGCTCCACCGCGACGTATTCGCGGGCGGCTTCGACGCGACGTGGGAGATCGACATATTCGGCGGCGTCCGCCGCGAGGTCGAGGCTGCCGTCGCGACGGCCCAGGCGCAGTTCTGGACCCTCGCCGACACGTGGGTGACGCTCACCTCGGAGGTGGGGAGGAACTACATCGAACTGAGGACGACCCAGCAGCGGCTCGACGTCGCGCGCACGAACCTCGTCCTCCAGACCGAGACATACGACATCCTCAAGTCGCGCCTCGACTCGGGAATCGGCGACGAACTCGCCGTCAACCAGTCGAAGTACATCGTCGACCAGACCCGCGCGGCGATTCCGCCGCTCCTCGCGCAGGAGGAGGCGCTCAAGAACGCGCTCGCGATCCTGGTCGGGGCGGTCCCGGGCGACCTGGAGGAGGAACTCGCGCCGGTCCAGGGACGCGACTGGCTTGTCGCGCCCAGGAGGCTGGACGCCATCCCCCTTGACCTCATCCGCGCCCGTCCCGACGTCCGCGCCGCGGAGCGGGAGCTCGCCGCGCAGGTCGCGCACGTGGGCGTAGCGGAGTCGCTGTGGTATCCGAAGCTCTACCTGAACGGGCAGATCGGGCTCGAGTCCACTCATTCGACGAAGCTCTTCAGGCGCAACTCGCTCTACGGATCGATCGGCCCGTCCTTCAGCTGGCCGATCTTCCAGGGTGGCAACCTCGTCGCCAATGCGAAGGCGGAGGAGGCGCTCATGAACGAGAAGGCGCTTGCGTACGAACTCGCGCAGGAAAAGGCCTACGGCGAGGTCCGCGACGCCTACAGCGCCTATACGCGCGAGTACCACCGCTACCAGTCGCTCCAGGGCGCGGTGAAGGCGGCGCAGGACGCCGTGGCGATTGCGAAGGACCTCTACAAGAACGGACTGCGCGACTTCACGGCGGTCATCGACGCGCAGCGCTCGCTGCTCACCCTCGAGGAGGCGCTCGTCGTCTCGCGCGGCACGATCACGACCGACCTCATCGCCCTCTACAAGTCGCTCGGCGGCGGCTGCACCGCCGACTGATCGAATCGCATCTCGTATATAGCGCAGGGACGCAGAGGATTCCCGATGCGTCGGACGCAGGGGGGCGTATGGCCGAGCGTACGCCTCCGATTTTTGGTATAATATTGGACAAAACGAAGGAACGATATGAAAAAGGCACTTATCACCGGAATTACGGGTCAGGACGGCAGCTACCTCACGGAGCTTCTGCTTTCCAAGGGATACGAGGTGCACGGCATAATCCGCCGCGCCTCGACGTTCAACACCGAGCGAATCGACCACCTCTACCAGGATCCCCACATCAACGGGGTGAAGATGTTCCTCCACTACGGCGACCTCGCCGACAGCTCGAACCTCATCAAGCTCGTCTACGACATCCAGCCCGACGAGATATACAACCTCGCCGCCCAGAGCCACGTCCGCGTCTCGTTCGACTCCCCCGAGTTCACGGGCGACGTCGATGCGCTCGGCACGATGCGCCTCCTGGAGGCGATACACCTCACGGGGCGCGACAAGTTCACGAAGTTCTACCAGGCGTCGACATCCGAGCTCTTCGGGCTCGTACAGGAGGTCCCCCAGAGGGAGACCACGCCGTTCTACCCGCGCAGCCCCTACGCAGTCGCCAAGCTCTACGGCTACTGGGCGGTCAGGAACTATCGCGAGGCCTACGGCATCTTCGCCTCGAACGGCATCCTCTTCAACCACGAGTCGCCCCGCCGCGGCGAGACGTTCGTGACGCGCAAGATCACGCGCGCCGTCGGGCGCATCAAGCTCGGGCTCCAGGACAAGCTCTACATGGGCAACATCAACTCCCTGCGCGACTGGGGCTTCGCTGGCGACTACGTAGAGGGCATGTGGAGGATCCTCCAGCACGAGAGGCCCGACGAATTCGTCCTTGCTACGGGCGAGATGCACTCCGTCAAGGAGTTCCTCCAGATGGCCTTCGACCTCGTCGGCCTCGACTGGGAGAAGTACGTCGAGTGCGACAAGCGCTACCTTCGCCCCACCGAGGTGGACCAGCTTCTCGGCGACGCCTCGAAGGCCAGGCGCGAGCTTGGATGGGAGCCGAAGGTCAAGTTCCCCGAACTCGTCAGGATGATGGTCGACTCCGACATGAAACTCGCCGAGAAGGAATTGAAGCTCAAGTCCTGACGGGGATGCAATCCGGAATTATTCCTACCTATGAAACTCACAGACAGAATCTACGTCGCGGGACACCGCGGAATGGTGGGCTCGGCCGTATGCATGGCCTTGGAGAAGGCCGGATACACCAATATCGTCAAGCGGACGCATGGGGAGCTTGATCTGCTCGACCCCGGGGCCGTGGGGGAGTTCTACGAGTCCGAAAGGCCGGACGTCGCGGTGATCGCCGCCGCGCGCGTAGGCGGGATCGGCGCGAACAGCGCGGCGAACTCGAAGTTCCTCTACGAGAACGAGATGATTGCGATGAACACGATCTGGGGCGCGGCGGAAGCGGGCGTGAAGCGCCTCCTCTTCCTCGGCTCGACGTGCATCTATCCGCGCATGGCGCCCCAGCCTATTCCCGAGTCCGCGCTCCTTACGAGCGAGCTGGAGAAGACGAACGAGGGCTATGCGCTCGCCAAGATATCCGGTCTCAAGCTCTGCGAGTTCCTCAGGCGCGAAAGGGGGCTCATGTACCACTCCCTCATGCCGACGAACCTGTACGGACCGGGAGACAACTACGACATCGTCCACGGGCACGTTCTGCCGACCCTGATCCGCAAGTTCGAGACGATGAAGGATGTCGTCCCGCTCTGGGGCACGGGTTCGGCGATACGCGAGTTCCTCCACGTCGACGACCTCGCCTCCGCCTGCCTCTTCGCATTGACGCTTGAAAATCCGCCGGACCTCATGAACGTCGGTTCCGGCGAGGAGGTGACGATCCGCGAGCTCGCCGAGGCCGTGAAGGCGGCGACCGGGTCGACGGCGAGGATCGAGTGGGATGCGTCGAAGCCGGACGGAACGCCGCGCAAACTGTGCGACACGTCCCTTATCCGCTCGCTCGGCTGGAAGCCCGAAATCGACCTAAAGGCCGGGCTCGCGCTCACCGTCGCGAGCTACCGCGCGGAGCTCGCCTCGGGAACCATCCGCTTGTAGTCGGGGAACAGCCGCAGCATAGATGTCCCCGGCCGCATTCATAGACGATCCCAACTGGGCGGACTTCCTACCCGAGTGGAGGGAGCCGTCCAAGGTGCGCCACCTCCCGTCGCACTGCGACTGCGCCCGCCTCGACCCCGAGGCGGCGGCGGGCCACCTGCGCGCGGGCGGGACGCTCGGGCGCATGGACGGCTACGAGGAGCGTCCGGGGCAGATCGACATGCTCCAGGCGATAGTCCGCGCCTTCAACGCGCGCGAACACCTCATGGTCGAGGCCGGGACGGGCGTCGGCAAGTCGCTCGCCTACCTCGTCCCCGCCATCCTCTGGTCGTGGACGAACGACACCCCCGTCGTGGTCTCCACCGCGACGCGCAACCTCCAGAGCCAGCTCATGGGCTCGGACATCCCGCGCGCGCGCAGGATACTGGGCGACGATGAGCGCAGGTTCAAGGTGGCGCTTCTCAAGGGGCGCGCCAACTACCTCTGCCTCAGGGAGGTCGCGGAGTTCTTCTCGGCGGGGTACTGGACGATGGCCCCCGAGGAGCAGGCGGAGATGCCGCACTTCATCGAGTGGCTCAAGACGACGCCGGACGGCGACCTTGACTCCTACGAAGGAATCCCGAGGAACCTCATCTCGTGTCCGGGCGAGGAATGCGGCGGAAGGAGGTGCCCGTGGTACACGCGATGCTTCGTCTACCGCGCCCGCAAGCGTGCGGCGGACGCCCACCTCGTCATCGTCAACCACGCCCTCGTCCTCGCCGAGGCGGGCGCCGGGGGCGGCGCGATACTGCCGGCGTACGGACGTCTCGTCCTCGACGAGGCCCACAACCTAGAGGACATTGCGACGGAGTTCCTGAGCTACGAGTTCTCAGTCCCCGAGCTTACGCGGATACTCAACAGGCTCGTCAGGAAGGGACGCGGCAGGAGGTCGCGTCCGGGCGGAGTCCTCTCCTCCATAGACCGCGCCGTGAACAAGGGGCTCCTTGCCGGGTCCGTCGCGGACATGATGCGCCGCCGCATAGCCGAGGCGGACTCCCTGATCGTCCGCATAGTCTCCGCCGCCGACGACGTTGCGGGCCTCGCAGGGCTCCTGCTGCGTCCGATCAAGGGCGCTGACGTCGTCCGCTACAAGGTGTGCGAAGGCCGGCGGCGGTACTCCGTGCGCGGACTCTTCCGCGAATACGACGACGACGCATGGGACGAGGGCAACCTCTTCGCCGCGCAGTCGCGCCTTGAGAGCGAACTCGCCGCGCTCGTCAAGCTCCTGCACGAGGTGAGGGACGCGATCCAGAACTCCGTCCCGGAGGGGGAGCCGAATCCGTGCGCGGACCTCGCGGTGCAGGCCGACGGCGTGGCGGAGAGCCTCATAGCCTTCGCAAACGAGACGAACTTCGTCCTCCAGGGCGACAAGGACACTCACGCCTACTGGGTGGAGCGCGTGAGGCTCGAGAGGCGCCACGCGTACACGCGGCTCGTCGCCGCGCCCCTTTCGGTGGCGGAGGATCTGAAGAAGATGCTCTACGACGTGAAGGACTCCGTCGTCCTCTGTTCGGCGACGCTCCGGGTGGGGAACGACTTCAAGTACATGTCGAGGCGGCTCGGGACGTCCGCGCCGGCGAAGGGCGCGGACGAAGGGGAGGAGTTCCGCTTCAGCACCTTCGTCGCGGCGTCGCCGTTCAACTACCTGGAGCAGTCGCTCGTCCTTGCGCCGGACTGCCTCCCGGACCCGGCGTCCGACCCCGTCCGCTACTCCGAGAGCCTCGCCGCGATCCTGAACGACCTCTTCGGGGCCACTCAGGGCCGCGCGCTCGTCCTCTTCACGAGCTATGAGATGATGAACGCCGTCGCCGCCAACGCGCGTTCGGCGTTCGAGGCGTCGGGGCTGACACTCATGGTCCAGGGCGAGGGCCCTTCGCGCGAGGCGATGACGCGTGCGCTGAAGGGTCGGCCGGCGAAGGTGGTGCTTTTCGGGGCGCAGTCCTTCTGGGAGGGGGTGGATGTCGCGGGCGAGGCGCTTTCATGCGTCGTCATAGCGCGGCTTCCGTTCGCGCAGGTGGGGAGCCCCGTCGTGGAGGCCCGCGCCGAGAAGATAGAGCGCGAGGGCGGCAGCTCCTTCAGGGACTACTCGCTCCCGGAGGCGGTCATAAAGTTCAGGCAGGGCTTCGGACGGCTCATCCGCACGAAGCGCGACCGCGGCGTCGTCGTGGTGACCGATCCGCGCCTCGTCACGAAGAACTACGGGGCGATATTCAAGAAGTCCATCCCCGCGACGGTCCACACCGTGACGGACGTAGGCGAGCTCCTTTCTCGCGTCTCCGGCTTCATGGACAATCTGGACTAGCGACAGACG
Source organism: uncultured Verrucomicrobiota bacterium (assembly GCA_946610035.1). Classification (GTDB taxonomy): domain Bacteria; phylum Verrucomicrobiota; class Kiritimatiellia; order RFP12; family UBA1067; genus UBA1067. Next base: position 12,762 of record CAMOCC010000021.1, on the reverse strand, counting down.
TTGCGACTGAAGCCTCAAATAAAATTTCGTGTCGCGCTCCATCCGCCGGGAAAAAATGGTATAATATTGTCCCGTCATGAATGAACTTGCAGTAAAGCTCAATGAAACGCTGGGGCCGGCGGCGGAATTCCTCTCGTCGGCGGGCAGGCGCATGTATTTCCCGTACGGCGGGATCCTCGGTCAGGGTGCCGAGGCGAAGAAGTGTGAAATCAACGCCACCATCGGCATGGCCTTCGAGGAGGACGGCACGCCGCTGGTGATGGAATGCTTCTCGAAGAGCCTCAATCTGGACAAGAAGACGTTCCTCTACGCGGGCAGCTTCGGCAACCCCGACCTGCGCGCGGTCTGGCGCGAGATGGAGTTCAGGAAGAATCCGTCCCTCGTGGGCAGGACCTTCTCGAACCCGGTCGTCACCAACGCGCTCACGCACGGGCTCCGCGTCACGGCCGAGCTCTTCGCCGGTCCCGGCGACGCTGTGGTCGTCCCCGACCTCTACTGGGACAACTACGCGCTCGTCTTCGGCGAAGCCTGCGGCGCGAAGCTGGAGACGTTCGAGACCTTCGTAGGCGGGAACGGGCGCTTCAATGCCGAGGCGATGAAGGCGAAACTGCTCGAAGACGGCGAAAAGAAGATACTTATCCTCAATTTCCCGAACAACCCGACGGGCTACACGGCCACGATCGAGGACGCCGGGGAGATCGTCGCCGCCGTCAAGGCGGCGGCCGACGCCGGGAAGAAGATCGTAGTCGTCCTGGACGACGCCTACTTCGGCCTCGTCTACGAAGAAGGAGTCCACGGCGAGTCGCTTTTCGCGGAGTTCAGCGACCTTTCCGAGAACATCCTCGCCGTCAAGCTCGACGGAACGACGAAGGAGGACTACGTCTGGGGGCTTCGCGTAGGATTCATCACCTTCGCATTCAAGGGCGCTAGCGCAGATCAGCTCAAGGCGCTGGAGGCGAAGGCCGCCGGCAATGTCAGGAGTTCCATCTCCAATGCGACGGGCATAGGGCAGCGCATCGCGCTCGCGGCGTTCGCAGACCCCGCATACGCGGCGCAGAAGGCGGAGAAGTACGCCGTCCTCAAGTCCCGCTACACGACGATACGCAAGATACTCGCAGACCATCCCGAGTACGCGGAGTCCTTCGACGTAATGCCGTTCAACTCCGGCTACTTCATGTGCGTAAGGCCGAAGGGGGCGGACGCCGAGGCGGTGCGCAGGCGGCTCATCGAGAAGTACTCGACGGGGACGATCGTCCTCTCGGGGCTCATCCGCCTTGCGTTCTCGACGATCCCCAAGGCGAAGCTCCCGCAGCTCTTCGCGAACGTCGCCGCAGCGGTGAAGGACGTCGTAAAGGGCGCCTGAGCGGCGAAAACACCATATTCAGGACATTTACACCAAAAAAGAAAGGAAAACCATGAAAAGACTCGTATCCCTCGCAGTGGCTGGCATTGCCCTTGCCGCCTCCGCCGCCCAGGAGAAGCTCGCCGAAGCCGTTTTCACGGACCGGATGGATCTCATAACCCAGGCCACGAAGATCGGCGAGATGGTCGGCCAGCCCATGGTTGGAATGCTCGCCGTCAATGGTCTAACCTCCAATCCTCTGGCCGAGGCGTTCGGGGCCATGCGCGAAGGCGCCTGTGTGAGCGCGGTCGTCTACGGCGATCCCGACGCCTTCAAGCCCGATGATCCCGAGTATTTCTTCGAGGCTCTCAAGTTCGCCGTCGCCTATCCCGCCAGCAAGTCCAAGGCGTCCGTCCTGGCCGCCGACGAGGATGCGGTGGAGACCAACGGCGTCGTCAAGATCGACGACATGTTCGCCGCCTTCTCCGAGGACGGCAAGTGGGTCTCCTTCGGCAACGACGCGGAGTTTGCCAAGGGCTACCTCGCCGAATCGGCGTCGAGGAAGCCCTGCAACGGCGAGGCGGCGTCCGTCCGCTTGACGACCGCCGCGCTGAAGCTGATCGCCCGCGCCGCCGAAGACGCGGCCGGGGAACTGAAGAAGGAGATGGCCGGCAAGGCGAATGCGCAGACGGCCGTCCAGCAGATGGAGAACTTCGCCAACGTCCTCAAGCAGGTCAAGGACGGCGGCTTCGGCTTCAAGGCGTCCGACAAGGGCCTGGACATCCGCTTCTGCGCGGCTCCCGTCGAAGGCACCGAACTCGCCAAGGTCGGCTTGAAGAGCATCTCCAAGTCCAAGCCCCTCTCCTTCGCCGGACGCGACGCGCTCGTCGCCTGCGCCTACGCCGAGGACTCCGGCAACGGATCGGACATGAAGAACTTCGACAGGCTCGTCGAGTTCCTGACCAAGAAGGGTTTCAAACTGGACTTCGTAAAGATCGACATCCAGGGCCCGGTCGTCCGTCAGACGCTCGACATCCAGAAGCTCGTCGAGTACGCGAAGACCGAGGGCCTTGAGGCGTGCCAGAAGATCTCCAACCCCGAGTCGTTCCTCGAGGAGCTCCAGCTCGCCGTCGCCGCCCCGAAGTTCGAGGCGAAGAACCCCGAGCTTTTCGCCTCCCTGTCCATCAAGGGTATCGAGCTTCCGTCCACGGCGTCCGCCCGCTTCGAGAAGACTCTGCCCGAGATGGCGGGTCGTCCACTCGTCGGCGCGGCGGTCGTCTCCCTGTACGGGACGATACGCCTTGTGGCGGACGAGGTGATGAAGATGTTCCCCGACAATCCGCAGCTTTCGACGATCAAGGGCCTGCTGGCGACGCTTCCGCCCGTTGGCGACGACTGCATCGCCGCCGCGTCCTGGAGGAAGGATGCGAATCTTGCGGTGCTCTGCCGCGTCACCCCCGGCGAGATGAAGGCGATTTCGTCCCTCTTCATGGCCGGCTTCACGGTAGTCCAGTCCCAGATGGGCGGAATGACCTGCGACGAGCTTGACGAGGACGACGAAGACGAGGACGATTCGGACGGAGAATGATCCTCGAGGCATACGCCAAGGTAAACTTCACGCTTGAAGTCTTTGCGAAGCGCGCTGATGGATATCACGCGCTTCGTTCCGTTGTCATGCCCGTTTCGCTGTCGGACACGCTTGAGGTGACGCTCGCCGACGGCATCTCCAGCGATTCCCGGTATCCGGACGACCTTGCGCTCAAGGCGGCCCGCGAGTTGGCGCGAGAGGCGGGCGGACGCGGGCTCGGCGCGGCGATCCACTACGTCGAGAAGCGAATCCCCGTAGGGGGCGGGCTCGGCGGAGGCAGCGCGGATGCGGCGGCGGTCATCGTCGCACTGAACACCATTTGGGGACTTTCCCTGCCGTCCGCGCGGCTTGCGGAGGTGGGTGCGAGGGTCGGGAGCGACGTGCCCGCGCTTGTGCTTGCACGGATTTCCGGCCGCCCGGTCCTGATGGAGGGTCGCGGCGAAAAGGTGTCGGTCCTAGGGGCGGGCGGGGTCGAGTCAGTGTCTGCAAGCGACCCCGGGCGACGCGATTCGGCACTAAAAGACGCTAAACGACCCCATCCTCCCCTGAATCTCGTCCTAGCCAACCCGGGCGTACACTCTTCGACCGCGGAAGTCTACTCCAAGTGCACTTCGCGCTTGCCAGACGACACATCGATATTGTATAATATTTACTCTGCTCTTGAAAGCGGGGAGGTCGCCGCCATAGCGTCCGCCCTGCAGAACGACCTCGAGCCGCCGGCCGTGGCGCTCCATCCGGAGATTGCGGCGGTGAAGGCGGCGCTCGCCGATGCGGGTGCGGAGGGTGTGCTTATGAGCGGCAGCGGATCGACTGTCTTCGGTCTCGTCCCGACGGAGGCGCGGGGACGTGAAATCGCGGCGCTTCTGGAGGCGAAGGGCCTTTGGGCCCGGGCCGTCCGAACCTGTCCCGTGGTGTAGTGGCCGCACAGGGGTTTTTGATACCCTTAGTCTTGGTTCGAATCCAAGCGGGACAACCAATAATGTGTACTGGACCGGAAAGATGGGGGAATTGTGGTGGACCGGGAGGGACTTGAACCCCCGACCTAGGGATTATGAGTCCCCAGCTCTGACCGACTGAGCTACCGGTCCAAACCAACGCCGAATATTTTACCAAATTTGCCCCCTTGCCTTCAAGGGGGAATTTTTGATAAAATATATACTCAAACTACCCAAGATGCGGACAGTTAACAAAGTGGTCGCTTACCACACTTCAGGCGCATGACTAGGGTTTCCAAGTCATATTTGCAACTGAACAATCAACAAAGGCACAGAAAAATGAGCGCAGAACGCAAAGTGTTCGGCAAGCTTCAGGGCATGGCCGAAACTCCGCCGGACCTCATCGAGATCCAGACCAAGTCGTACCAGGAGTTCCTCCAGCCGGACATCCCTAACTCCAAACGCGAGAACAAGGGCCTCCAGGCGATCTTCAAGGAGATATTCCCCGTTCAGTCCTACGACGGCCGCTACTCGCTCGAGTTCCTGAGCTACGACCTCGACGCGCCCCAGAAGAGCTATCTCCAGGCGCTCATGGACGGCGAGACGTACTCCCGTCCGCTTCGCGCGAACTTCCGCCTGAGGGACGGCGAGGACGTGCGCGAGGAGGAGGTCTTCCTCGGCGACATGCCCGTGATGACGCCCGACGGCGCGTTCGTCGTGAATGGCGCCGAGCGCGTCATCGTCTCGCAGCTGCACAGGAGCCCGGGCATCTCGACCGAGCGCCAGGTCCACGCGAACGGCCAGCCGCTCCTCTCGGTGCGCATCATCCCCGACCGCGGCAGCTGGATCGAGGTCATGTTCGACACGAACGACGTGATGTGGTGCTTCATGGACCAGCGCCGCCGTCGCCGGAAGTTCTACGCGACGACCCTCCTCAGGGCGTTCGGCTACGGTTCCGACGAGCAGCTCATGAACCTCTTCTACGACTTCAAGACCCTCCCGACGGGCACGAAGTACTCGGACAGGGACCTCAGGCTCCTCGTCATGAAGGGCGACCTCGTCGACGCCGACTCGCAGGCGGTGCTCGCCCGCCGCTACGACCCCGTGACGCCCGCCATGATGGAGCAGATCGCGGCGGCCGGCTTCGAGGAGGTCGAGGTCGTCGACGTCTCGGTCGACAACGGCACGCTCATCAAGACGCTCCGCGAGGATGCGAAGGCCGGCATCCACAACGAGGAGGACGCGCTCAAGGAGATCTACCGCCGCATGCGCCCGGGCGATCCGCCGACGGCGACCAACTCCAAGCAGATGATCCACCGCCTCTTCTTCGAGCTTGCGCACTACGACCTCGGCTACGTCGGGCGCCACAAGATCAACAAGAAGCTCGGCCTCACGGGGAAGGTCGACGAGAACCTGCGCACGCTCCACGAGTCCGGCATCGACGTCATCGAGGCGATCCGCCTCCTCCTCAAGATATACGTCGGCAAGGAGCAGGTGGACGACATCGACCACCTCGGCAACCGCCGCGTCCGCACCACTGGCGAGCTTCTCGAGAACCAGTGCCGCGTGGGCCTCGCCCGCACGGAGCGCCTCATCCGCGAGAGGATGACGATCCACGATCCGAACTCGGGCTCTCTCACGCCGAGCCGCCTCGTGAACTCCAAGACGTTCAGCGCGGTCGTGTCCGACTTCTTCGCGCGCTCGCAGCTCAGCCAGTTCATGGACCAGACGAATCCGCTTTCGGCCCTGGCGCACAAGCGCCGTCTCTCCGCCCTCGGCCCCGGCGGCCTCTCCCGCGAACGCGCGGGCTTCGAGGTCCGCGACGTGCATCCCTCGCACTACGGCCGCATCTGCCCGATCGAGACGCCTGAAGGCCCGAACATCGGCCTCATCTCGTCGCTGGGCATCTACGCGCGCATCAACCGCTTCGGGTTCATCGAGACGCCGTACCGCAAGGTCATCGGCGGCAAGGTGACGGACGAGGTGGAGTACCTGCCGGCGGACAGCGAGGAGCAGTACGTCATCGCGCAGGCGAACGCGCCTCTCAAGCCGAACAGGATGTTTGCGGAGGAGAAGGTCACGTGCCGCTTCAAGACGGAGTTCTGCGAGAAGCCGGCGCGCGAGGTCCAGTACATGGACGTCGCCCCGATGCAGGTCATCTCCATCGCGGCGGGCCTCATCCCGTTCCTCGAGCACGACGACGCGAACCGCGCGCTCATGGGCGCGAACATGATGCGCCAGGGCGTGCCGCTGATGACGACGGAGCGCCCCTACGTCGGCACCGGCCTCGAGGGCGCGAGCGCGAAGGACTCGCGCGTCATCGTCACGGCGCTTGCGGACGGCGTGGTCGCCTACGTTTCGGCCGACTTCGTGGTCGTCACGGACGACGGCAAGCTCCCCGAGGGGCCCGACCGGTTCGTCCACAACCCCGAGAAGGGCGTCTGGAGGTACGACCTCCAGAAGTTCCGCCGCTGCAACGCGGGAACGTGCTTCAACCAGAAGCCCGTCGTCAAGAAGGGGCAGAGGATATCCGTCGGCGACTGCATCGCGGACGGTCCCGCGACCGACCAGGGCGAGCTCGCGCTCGGCAAGAACCTGCTCGTGGCGTTCATGAGCTGGCGCGGCTACAACTTCGAGGACGCGATCCTCGTCAACGAGCGCCTTGTGCGCGAGGATGCGTTCACGTCGCTCCACATCGTCACGTTCGAGTGCGGCGCGCGCGACACGAAGCTCGGTCCCGAGGAAATCACGCGCGACATCCCGAACGTCAGCGAGGACGCGCTCAAGAACCTCGGCCCCGACGGCATCATCCGCGTCGGCGCTGAAGTCAAGCCCGGCGACATCCTCGTCGGCAAGGTCACGCCCAAGGGCGAGACCGAGCTCTCCCCCGAGGAGCGCCTCCTGAGGGCCATCTTCGGCGAGAAGGCGGCGGACGTCCGCGACACCTCGCTCACCGTCCCGCCCGGGACGACGGGCGTCGTGATGGGCGTGCAGGTCTCGACGAGCCAGGACGTCCTCGCGACGGACGAGAAGTCCGCCAAGAAGGCGAAGAAGGACGCCGAGAAAAAGCGCAAGAACCAGATCGCCAAGCTCGAGAAGGACCTCACCGCGAAGCTCGCGGCGGAGATCATGAACGAGAAGCTCTCGTTCGACATCACCGACTCCGACACGGGCGACGTCATCATCCCGGCGAGCAAGAAGATCAAGAAGAGCCAGCTCGCCGTTCTCGCCAAGGCGCATGCGCACTGGGAGATGCAGGAGTGCCCGTGGAAGGACAAGGTCGCGTCGATCATCGAGCCCTTCGAGGCCGAGTTCGCGGCGATCGACGACGCGGCCGAGGAGGATTCCGAGGGCGGCCTCTTCGGCGACTTCGCCGGCGACGGCGAGGTCGTGAAGTCCGTCCGCGTCTACCTCGTCGACAAGAAGAACCTCTCGGTGGGCGACAAGATGGCCGGCCGCCACGGAAACAAGGGCGTCGTCTCGCGCATCCTGCCTAGCTGCGACATGCCGTTCCTCCCGGACGGACGTCCTGTCGACATCGTCCTGAACCCGCTGGGCGTGCCTTCCCGAATGAACCTCGGACAGCTGTTCGAGACGTACCTCGGCCTTGCGTGCCGCTATCTCAACTTCCACGCCGCGACACCCGTGTTCGACGGCGTCCAGGAGAGCGAGATCGACGACCTCCTGCGCCAGGCGCGCGCCGTGCAGGAGAAGGAGGAGGGGCCGCAGAGCTGGATCTGCCCGGAGGGCAAGACGGTCCTCTACGACGGCCTCACGGGCGAGCCCTTCGAGCAGAAGGTCGTCGTGGGCGTCATCTACATGTTGAAGCTGCACCACCTCGTGACGGACAAGATCCACGCACGTGCGGTCGGCCCCTACTCGCTCGTCACGCAGCAGCCTCTGGGCGGCAAGGCCCAGCTCGGCGGCCAGCGCATGGGCGAAATGGAGGTGTGGGCCCTCGAGGCGTACGGCGTCGCCTACGCGCTCCAGGAGCTCCTCACCGTCAAGTCTGACGACGTGCAGGGCAGGACCCGCATCTACGAGTCGATCGTCAAGGGCACTAACGTCCTCGAGTCCGGGATGCCCGAGTCCTTCTCGGTGCTCATCCACGAACTCCGCGGACTCTGCCTCGACACGCAGCTCCTCGGCGGAGAGGCCGAGGCGCGCCGCAAGGCCGAGAACCCGGTCGCGGCTCCGTCCACGCCCGCGCCGCAGGCCGTCGCGAGCGACGACCTCCTCAACGGTGTGCTCAACGTCTAAGGCGGACATCTATCAGGGAGACTTAACAAATGAACAATCCATACACAACTTCCGACATCTTCGGCGGCTCCTACAACGCGTCCGCCCACTACGACGCCGTCAAGGTCCAGCTGGCGTCCCCCGAGACGATCCGCAGCTGGTCGCACGGCGAGGTGAAGAACCCCGAGACGATCAACTACCGCACGTACCGCCCCGAGAAGGACGGACTCTTCTGCGAGAAGATCTTCGGGCCTACCAAGGACTGGGAATGCGCCTGCGGCAAGTACAAGCGCATCAAGAACAAGGGAATGGTCTGCGACCGCTGCGGCGTCGAGGTGACCCTCGCGTCCGTGCGCCGCCAGCGCATGGGCCACATCGAGCTCGCCGTCCCCGTGAGCCACATCTGGTTCTTCAAGTGCTCGCCTTCGCGCATGGGGCTACTCCTCGACAAGACGACGAGCGAGCTTGAGCGCGTGCTCTACTACCAGGACTGGCTCGTGATCGAGCCGGGAGACACGCCCCTCAAGGAGGGACAGGTCCTCACCGACCAGGAGTACGCCGATGCGCAGGAGAAGTACAACGACGAGTTCAAGGCCGAGATGGGCGCGGAGGCCATCAGAAAGCTCCTCAGGAAGGTCGATCTCGACAAGCTCATGGACGAGCTCGAGGAGCAGATGGAGAACACCCGCTCCAAGCAGAACCGCAAGAAGATCGCCAAGCGCATGAAGGTGGTCGAGGGATTCCGCGTCTCCAACTCGAAGCCCGAGTGGATGGTGCTGGACGTCCTCCCCGTCATTCCGCCGGAGCTCCGTCCTCTCGTCCCGCTCGAGGGCGGCAGGTTCGCGACGAGCGACCTCAACGACCTCTACCGCCGCGTCATCAACCGCAACAACCGCCTCCGCAACCTCCTCGCGCTCAAGACGCCGGACGTCATCATCCGCAACGAGAAGCGCATGCTCCAGGAGGCCGTCGACGCGGTGTTCGACAACGGCCGCCACGGCCGCGCCGTGACGGGCCCCGGCAACCGTCCGCTCAAGTCGCTCTCCGAGATCCTCAAGGGCAAGACGGGCCGCTTTCGCCAGAACCTCCTCGGCAAGCGCGTCGACTACTCCGGACGCTCCGTGATCGTCGTCGGCCCCGAGCTCAAGTTCCCGCAGTGCGGCATCCCCAAGGAGATGGCGCTCAGGCTCTTCGAGCCGTTCATCATCCGCCGCCTCAAGGAACTCGGCGTCTGCCACACGGTACGCACCGCGAGGAAGATGATCGAGCGCCAGGACGAGCAGGTGTGGGACATCCTCGAGGAGGTCACCAAGGACAAGACGGTGTTCCTCAACCGCGCCCCGACCCTGCACCGCCTCTCGATCCAGTCGTTCGAGCCGGTGCTCGTCGAAGGCAAGGCGATCCGCCTCCACCCGATGGTCTGCACCCCGTTCAACGCCGACTTCGACGGCGACCAGATGGCCGTGCACGTGCCGCTCTCGATCGAGGCCCAGATGGAGTCGAAGCTCATGATGCTCGCCTCCACCTCGATCTTCTCCCCGGCGTCGGGCAAGTCGGTCATGACTCCTACGCAGGACGTCTGCCTCGGCCTCTACTTCCTCACCGTCTCCTCCCAGCAGGACAAGCTCGCGGGCAAGATCGCGGGCAAGACCGACTGCCGCGAGGAGCACCTGCCGCTCTTCAACGACATTGCGGACGTCGAGTTCGGCATCGCCGAGGGCGCGATCGACTACCACACGAGGATCCGCTACAGGAACCCCGACTTCGGGACCACCGGCCGTCCCCACGGCGACACGACTAGGCGCACGATCGAGACGACCGCGGGCCGCGTCATCTTCAACAACGTGTGGCCGAAGGAGATGGGCTTCTGGAACGACAAGTGCTCGAAGTCCACGATCGGCAACCTGATCCTCGACTGCCACAAGGTCGCGGGCCACGACGTCACCGTCGCCGCAATCGACAAGCTCAAGACGCTCGGGTACAACTTCGCGACCGTCTCCGGCGCGTCGATGGGGCTCAAGGACATGATCCGCCCGGCCGACAAGGACGCCGAGATCGCCAAGGCCAGCAAGGCCGCCGAGGAGGTCCAGAAGCAGTTCCAGCAGGGCATCATCACCGACGGCGAGCGCCACAACAAGATCGTCGACATCTGGGCGGCCACGACCGAGAAGATCGGCGACTCGCTCTACAAGACGATCGACAAGAACATCTCGCCCGAGAACAAGAACCCGACGGAACTCAACCCGGTCTACATGTTCGCGGACTCCAAGGCCCGTGGCTCGAAGCTGCAGATCCGCCAGCTCGCCGGCATGCGCGGCCTCATGTCCAATCCTTCCGGCGACATCATCGAGCGCCCGATTACGGCGTCGTTCCGCGAGGGACTGTCGGTTCTCGAGTACTTCATTTCGTCCCACGGCGCCCGCAAGGGCCTTGCCGACACGGCCCTCAAGACGGCCGACGCCGGCTACCTCACGCGCAAGCTCGTGGACGTGTCGCAGGACGTCATCATCTCGATAGAGGACTGCAACACCGTCAACGGCATCGAGGTCGAGGCCATCGTCGAGGGCGACGAGGTCAAGGTGACGCTCGGCGACCGCGTGCTCGGACGCACCGCGCTCTACGAGATCCGCGACCCGAAGACGGGCGACGTGATCGTCCGCGCGAACGAGGAGATCAACGAGGACGCCTGCGCCAGGATCGACAAGTGCGGCGTAGAGAAGGTCTGGATCCGCTCCGGCCTCACCTGCGACGCCGAGCACGGCATGTGCGCGAAGTGCTACGGCCGCGACCTCTCCACGGGCAAGCAGGTGGAGATCGGCACCGCGGTCGGCATCATCGCCGCGCAGTCCATCGGCGAGCCCGGCACGCAGCTGACGATGCGCACGTTCCACATCGGCGGCACGGCGTCCGCAACCGCGAAGGTCCCCGAGATCGTCCTCAAGAACGACGGTATCGCGAGGTTCGTCGACATCCGCAAGGTGAAGAACGACGAAGGCAACGAGGTCGTCCTCAACAAGAACGGCTCTCTCGAGATCTACTCCGCGACGGGGGCGAAGCTCGACACCTACCAGCTCCAGATGGGCACGACGCTCCACATCGAGGACGGACAGCAGGTCAAGAAGGGCCAGAAGGTCGCGACCTGGGATCCGCACTCGGTCCCCGTTCTCTCCGAGGAGGCCGGCCGCATCGAATTCGTGGACTTCGAGGAGGACGTCTCCGTCAAGACCGAGACCGACCGCTCGACGGGCGCGAAGACGCTCGTCGTCCTCGACACGCGCGAGTCTAACCTCCATCCGAGGATCGTCATCCGCGGCAGGAACGCGGACGGCGTGGAGGACGCGATGCTCGACTCCCACGACATTCCCACGGGCGCCATCGTCATGGTGCGCGACGGCATGAAGGCGACCCCCGGCATGCTCCTCGCGAAGACGCCCCGTGAAGCCGCGAAGACGCGCGACATCACGGGCGGCCTTCCCCGCGTCGCGGAGCTCTTCGAGGCCCGCCAGCCGAAGGACGCCGCCGAGATCGCGAAGATCGAGGGCGTCATCGAGTTCGGCGAGAACCAGCGCGGCAAGCGCCTCGTGATCGTCAAGGACGACGTGACCGGGCTCGTCGAGGAGCACCTGATCCCGATGGGCAAGCAGATCGTCGTGTTCAAGGGCGACCGCGTGAAGAAGGGCCAGCAGCTCACCGAAGGCCCGATCATCCCGCAGGAGATCCTCGAGGTCTCCGGTCCGCAGGAGCTCGAGAAGTACCTCGTCAACGAGGTGCAGCAGGTCTACCGCCTCCAGGGCGTCGAGATCAACGACAAGCACATCGAGATCATCGTCCGCCAGATGCTCCGCAAGGTCCGCATCACGAATCCGGGCGACACGGACTTCCTGTGGGGCGAGCAGGTCACGCGCCAGACCTTCTTGAAGGTCAACGAGCGCATGATGGAGGAAGGCCGCCGCCCGGCGGAGGCCCAGCCCGCCCTGCTCGGCATCACGAAGGCCGCGCTCGAGACAGACTCGTTCATCTCCGCCGCGTCCTTCCAGGACACGACGCGCGTCCTCACCGAGGCCGCGACGATGGGCCGCGTGGACGAGCTCAGGGGCTTCAAGGAGAACGTCATCCTCGGCCACCTCATCCCTGGCGGCACCGGCTTCCCGCTCCACCGCTACCTCAAGCTCGTCCCGCTGTGCGAGACGATCTCCGACGCGGAGATGGACGAGCTCAGAGAGGAGCAGCGCAAGAAGCACGAGGAGCTCTACGGCATCCCGACCTCGGGCATCCCGGGCGAGGAGGACGACGACGAGAACGACCTCCAGCCGCTCGTCCTTGCGGACAACGGCGACACCTCGGCGGACGGCGCCGACATCCAGCTTGCGGACGAGTCGATGGGTGCCGATGAAGCAGGCGGAGGCGACGACCTCCTGGGCTGACAGCATAGCCCATGAAGCGACAAAGCGGCGCGTCTTCCCTTCGGAAGTCGCGCCGCTTGTTTTAATGGTAGTCGGTGGCTTGAGAAGTTACGAGTTAAGAATTGAGGATTAGTCATCTTCGGCACTAACATGACCCTAAATGACCCTAAACGACCCTAAAGGACCCTAACCGATCCTAACCAACTCCCAACTCTTAACTTATCCCTATCCCCGAGCCGAAGACGGAGCAGCCGG
>CAMOCC010000020.1 GCA_946610035.1 uncultured Verrucomicrobiota bacterium | reverse complement strand
GAACGGTGAAAGAGGAATATTTGACTGCAATCCATATCGCGGGTACGAGAGCCTTTCGGGAATATGGGACGATGGTCAGTTTGAGAAAGTTATTGCTGATCATGGTACGGTTATGTGGCCTGGTGGCGAAGACCTTTGTCCGGATGAGGTCTACGATTTATCGGTTAAGATAAAATAGCGCGCGCCAGCGACTAATTTCAAATTTCCAAAATCCCGCGCTTGCCATTTTGAAGCGCGGTATGGTATAATTCTTGTGTCGTGCGGGTGACCGCATGACAAATTGATCTTTTCCATACTCCCGGGCGCAGATGGCCCGGGACCGGCGGCACGCGAAACGCGGAGTCCGCCAAGGGCGGGTGGCAACATCCGCCAACGTACGCAACAGCGTATGACGCTTACAGTGAAATCGCCAAAATTTTCAATGACAAAGCGGAGTACGAAGGTTGCGCTGCGTGGAATGCTCCACGTGGCGTGTCTTCTTGTCATGTTTTGTCATGGGCGTTTGGCGATGCCTACTGTAGACGTGAGAATGTAAGGCACGCCACTCTTCTTTTCTGCGCCGAGGGTGTCAACGTGCGAACGAAAAGGCGCGGGAAATGAAAGTCAAAAGAAAATGAACAACAATATAGGCAAGTTTGCGCGGCTCCTCGCGCTCGCAATTGGCCTTTTCGGGAGTTGCCGCGTTACGGGAGCCGTCTGGAATGACGGTGCTGGACATGACTGGACGTATGAAATCGACGGCAATGAGGCAACGATTACCGCCGTAACCGAGACCGGCACGGCAACATCCGTCTCTGGTGAGATTGAAATTCCTGAAACAATCGAGGGCAGAATGGTCGTCGGCTTCGGCAGTAGTTTTAAAGCGAATAAGAAGATTACGCGCGTCAAGATACCATCGGGTGTCACGGCCTTGACATCTGGGGCATTTCAAGAGTGCGAGGCGCTTGTGTCCGCTGAAATTCCCGAGACCGTCCAGACGATTGGAAGCGGTGTGTTTTCCAGCTGTCCTTCGCTTGAGACTTGCCGATTGCCGTCGTCGCTGACGGAAATCCCGTCATCAATGTTCTCGGGTTGTCTCAAACTGAAAGTGGTCAATATTCCATCTGGAGTTGTCACCATAGGGGGCTCAGCTTTTAATTTGTGCAAGGCCTTGACAAGCCTTTCGCTCCCCGCTGGACTCAAGACTATTAATAGTACGGCGTTCAATGGATCTGGTATCGCCGAGATTTCATTCCCGGAATCGCTTACGACTATCGGTTCTTATGCCTTTAGTTCGACCGCCCTCACGAGCATTTCTATCCCTGATGGCGTTACGACCATTGCTGCCGGAGCATTTCAGCGGTGCACTAAACTGGAGAGCGTGTCCATCGGACGTTCCGCCGTGCTGAACGGTAATGTTTTTATCGACTGCAGCGCTTTGCGAACGATTAGCGTTTCGGAAAACCATCTTTTGTATTCGTCATACGATGGCGTACTCTATGACAAGGATTACAGTTCGATAAAAGTATTTCCCGCTGCCAGGAGTGGAGCGGTTGAATTGCATGATGGACTTACGCATATTTTGACAGGCGCTTTTGCAAATTGTGCGTTTGCCAGCATTGCCTTGCCTGGAAGCGTTGTCTCCATCGGCGATTCCGCATTCAACGCGTGCGTCAACCTTGGTCAAATAACTATTCCGGCAAATGTGGCGACCCTTGGGAAAGGGGCTTTTGAAGGATGCACACGTCTTCAATCCATCAATGTGGCCGCAGGGAACGCAACGTATGCGGCGTATGATGGAATTGTCTATGACAAACAGATGCACACGCTTATTGTCTGCCCTTCGGGACGAAGCGCCGATGTGAACGTGCCAGATGGCGTGTCGAGAATTGGCGACAGTGCCTTTGCTCGCTGCTCGAAAATCAAGAAGGTCAAGCTACCTGATACGATGGAGGAGCTTGGCGACGGAGCGTTTCAATACTGCAGTCTGCTCGAAAGTGTCGAACTTGGCGCAAATCTGACGACGATAGGCGCAGAGGCGTTTCGAAGCTGTCAAAAAATTTCTGAGATATCAATTCCTGAGACGGTGACGGGAATCGGTATGATGGCATTTGTTGACTGTTCGTCCCTTGTCCGCATTGCATTGCCACAAGGATTGGAGTCGCTTCAACCTGATACGTTTTACAGGTGTACAAGCATTGAGACGATCGAAATACCTCCAAATGTCAAAGCGATACCTGTAGATTGTTTTTTGAGTTGCTCCAAGCTTCGCAGCGTAAAGATTCCAAATGGCGTGACAACTATTGGTGCCTATGCCTTTACGGGATGCCGCAATCTAGTTGATATTAACATCCCCGGCAGTGTCACAACGGTTTCGGCCAGCTCGTTTCAAGGATGTGCGGCGTTGCGTTCACTGACTTTGCCGGAGGGCGTCGCTCAAATCGGTAATTTTGCATTCCAGAATTGTTCGTCACTGTCACGGATTGACATGCCATCTAGCATGACGGACATCGGCAGCGGCGCGTTCAACGGATGCACGACGCTTGCGGAGGTCGTATTCCAAGGCGATGCGCCGACGATGGGCGACGCCGTGTTTGTGGATACCGGCGCGCGTGGCTATGTGACGCGCGAATCGACCGGCTGGGGAGTGGAGATACCTGGCCGGTGGAATGCAATCACTCTCGACTACATTGACAACTACTACAAGATTGTATTCGATGCAAATGGAGGAGAGATTGACGAGCTCGACTCGACGGCCTACATCGTCAAGGGCGGCGCAATCACCTCGATGCCGATACTCGCGCGGGAAAACTGCAAGTTTCTTGGCTGGTTTACGGCGCCGGTGGGAGGCGAATTGGTGTCGCAGGGCACGGTAGTCACGTCCGATATGATGCTCTATGCGCACTGGCGGGCATACGACGATCCTCTGCCGCCTGTCAGCGAGGATTCGGGTGTCATGGCCGTGATGGGCGAGTCTGCGGACTTTCGGCTTGCGGAGAACGTCAAGACGATTGATGACTACGACGCACTTGTCGAGTGGGCGGATATAAACGGAATCGGTCATCAGGCCGTAAGAACCTCTCTTCACGTGTGGGCATCGTATGTGCTGGGTGCGGAGACGCTTCTGGAGAACGAGCCTACAGTAGAATTCGAGACCCTTGAGATTGAAGCGGCGGAAGGCGGCTTGATGGGAGCCGCAAGCCACGCTATTATGGTTTCGGTGTCTGTCAAGGACGGTGAAAAGTCAGTGGCAGTCGATTCGGAGAAGGTCGCGACGATGTTCGAGGCGAGTAGCGATCTTGGGAATTGGTCTGGAGCGGCACTTGCGCCGCAGGTACAGAGTCTTGGCAAGTCTGGCAATGCGATGCGTTTCACGGTAAAGCCCGGTGATGGTTCTTCACCAAGGGCATTCTTGCGAATTCGAAAATAGCGGCAGTCGTGTCATGACCGCCTTGACATGGGAAAAGGGCGATAGCGAGACGCAGAATGTCGAGGTTGTGCCGGGGCTTTACTATGCGGCGGATTCGGCGGGAATAATGTCCGTCGCGGAGCGACGGACCCCCTGTGCGTGGCGCGGGCGGGGGATGCGGTTGTCGCGCCGAAGCAGGAGGGCGCGCAGGGCTTCTACAAGGTCTGGGTGAGCGACGCGCCGATCAAGGCGGAGTAGCGCCGCTATAGCGAGCGGATGGACTGGATCTGAAAGCGGCAATGGCGCACGGAGAGGACTTCGGGCGTCTTGCGCTTTACGCGGTAGATCACGCGATAGTCGCCGACGACGACCTGCCGGATGTCGGCGCGGTTGAGTTCGCGGACGATGGAACCAGATTCGGGGAATTCGTTGAGAGGTTCAACTGCGGCATATACGCGGTCTCGCCAGTTGATGACCGTCGGCCAGTCCTGGCTTTCCTCGGCGATATACCGCATGCATCCAAGAAGCCTGGCCTTGGCGCGCGGAGACCATCTGATCATAGGCCAAGTTCCTTGCGCATCAGTTCGCCTTCGGCTTCGATCCGCCGTTTAAGTTCGCTGTGCGGGATTCCTTCGCCGCGATCGAGTTCGGCTTCGGCAACGCGAACGTCTTCCATGAGTTCCTGCGTCTCGACGAAGGCATCCCAGTCCTCGATGTTGCCGATGAATGAGGTGGGGCGCCCGTTCTGCGTTATGAAGATGAGTCGGTGCGTCTCGCCGGCGCGCTTCAGGCATGCGGCGAGGTTGTTGCGGCACTCAGAGAAGGATATGACGTCTTCGGAGAGACGGGGCGTGGGGAATGCGCGGTGCACGCGGGTGCGCGAACGGGCGATTGTTTTCTCGTTGACTTTAGGCATGTCTGACACTCCTTGCTTTTCGGCGAATATTGTACATGATTATGTTCATGCAGTCAAGGGGGAAGACATGCGCCTGGTGATCGTGTCCTGCCATGCGCGTCGAAGTGCAATTTCCTCCGTCCGTATTGCTATTGCGTGTCCGAAAAGGTGATGCGCCGCGGATTCCGGCATAGCTCTAACGGGTAATAGGACGGCTCTGCCAATTCTGATATAATTGTTGCGTATGAAACGATTAATGTATTCCGCGATTCTTGCGCTTGCCGTTTGTGGCCTTTCCGCCGTTGCGCATGGCGGGATGTGGGACGATGCCGTCGTCGCCGGCGAAACGGACGCACCGCCGTGCTCCTACAGGGTCGGACAGCCCGTCCGCTTCGGGTTTTCGCTGACGGGCGTCCCCGACGACGCCGACCTCTCGCCATATCGCCTCCGGTGGAGGCGGCGCGGCGACGACGGCGTGAAGGACGAGGGCTCGCTGCCGCTCGCGCATTCCGGGATGACCGTCGAGACGAAGATCGGCAAGCCAGGCTTCGTCCATCTCGAGGCGTGGATCGCCGACGGCGACGGAAAGCCGGTGCGCCGCGGGAAGAAGGGGCCGCGAAGCTGCACGGGCGGCGAGGAGGTCCGCTTCACCGGCGGCGCGGGGGCGGACATCGCGAAGATCGTCCCCGGCACTCCCGCGCCGAAGGACTTCGCCGCGAAGTGGAAGTCGGCGCTGTCGCGGCTGCGGCGCGAGAAGCCGGTGACGGCGGCGAACGCCGCGTCGTTCGCGAAGGACGTGACGGGCGATGGCGGATTCCTCGTCTTCGAGGTGGCGGTGCCGAGCTTCGGCCCGGACTGGACGCCATGCCATGCGACGGGGTACATGACGATTCCGAAGAACGCGAGCCCCAAGTCGCTCAAGGCGAAGGTCTCCTTCGACGGCTACGGAATCTACCGCCCGGGCCGCCCGCCGTGGTGCGACCAGGAGTCGATCGAGCTGCATGTGAACGCGCACGGATTCTTCCCGCTGGCGATGACGGACGCGGAGTTCGCGGCGTTCGAGAGGGACGTGATCAAGAGGCGCGGCGACGGATACGGATTCAACGACGAGGACAACGCCGTGTTCGAGCGTGCGTACTTCTTCGGAATGGCCATGCGCGCCGTGTCGGCGACGACCTTCCTCCGCGAATTCGTCCGCACCCGTCCGGAGTGGGACGGCCGCACACTCCAGACGACTGGCGGCAGCCAGGGCGGACTCCAGGCCGTCTGGGCCGCTGCGCTGACCAAGGGCGTCACCGAGATGCGCATCCACGTGCCGTGGTGCTGCGACCTCGGCGGTACGGATGCAGGGCGGATGGGCGGATGGCGTCCGGCGTCGCGTCCTGGACTCGCCTACTTCGACCCCGTCAACATGGCGCCGCACATTCCGGCGTCCGTCGACAAGGTCGTCTTCCGCTCCGCGCTCGGGGACTACATCGCCCCGCCGTGCACCCACGCCGTCCTCTACAACGCGATGAAGGGCAGCAAGGAGATCCGCTTCGTGCAGGGCGGCGACCACTACGACGATCCGCCGGGCAGGCTGCAGGAGCAGACGATCCGCCGGAGCGCTCCGTCTCCGCGTAAGGGGGGCGCCAGATGAAGCGCGCCGTCCTCCTCCTTGCCCTCGCCATGGCGGGCGCCGCCTCGGCGGACGTCGCGCCGGCGATTCGCGTGTCGGGGCGGCACCTCGTGGACAAGAAGGGGAACACGGTCCGCCTCGCCGGCGCGATGCATCCGTTTCACCCGTACTTCTGCGGGGGACGCTGGGGCTGGGGGACGGACGATGCGGCGATCGAGCGCTGCCTGAAGTACTTCGACGACCTCTGCGCGGGACTGGCGGAACGCAGACAGGGCGTCTACGCGAACATGATCCGCCTGACGGACGACGGACACTGGTGCTCGGACGACAAGAACAAGCCGTCGAAGGACGCGCCGTACTTCACCGCGTTCGACCGTCCGAAGTTCGACCGCTACGTCGAGAAGGTGCTCGTCCCCGCGACGGAGAACGCCGTGAAACGCGGTCTCTACGTCGTCATCCGTCCGTGCTACTGCTCCCCGGGCGAGGTGCGCGTCGACGGCGACTACCACCGGCACATCATCGAGGAATGGTCCGTCATCGCGGCGAACAAGCGCATCCAGGCGATGTCGGGCCAGGTGCTGCTGGAGCTGCAGAACGAGCCTACGAGCGTGCTCACGAAGGACGGCGAGAGGTCGTCCGCCGCGCTTCCGGAGTACTGCCAGAAGATGCTCGACATGGTGCGGCGGAAGGGGTTCCGCGGCGTGGTGCTCGTGCCCGGCGGCGGATACCAGTCGTACTTCCGCGACTTCGTCGAGCATCCGATAAAGGACCCGCTCAAGAACTTCGGCTACGCCGTCCACGTCTATCCGGGCTGGTATGCGCAGAACGACGACAACGCCGACCCCGAGCGGTTCATCTCGCACTTCATCCGCAGCGTCCCCGTCGTCATGGACTATCCATGTGTCGTGACGGAGTGCGACTGGAGCCCGGAGAAGCCCGGCGCTGGCAAGCTAAACGAATTCGGCAAGTACGTGCCGGCGAACTGGGGCACGTGGGGGACGGCCTCGACCTCGAAGTGGGGCGGGGCTTACCTGCGGACCATCGAGCGGCTCGGCAACGTCTCGACCATCTGCGGTGACATAGGACTCCTCTTCAAGATCGACGACTGGGTCAAGGGCGGGAAGATCGTCGTACCGTTCGACGGGAACCCCGAGTGCAGCCCGAAGGCATTCTTCGACCTCTACGCGAAATGGGGACGGCTCAAGCCGGCGAAGCCCGAGGTGCGCGACCGCGGCATGCCGAAGGAGCTCAAGGGGGACGAGATTCCCCTCAAGTACGTGCGGCACCTTACGACGCGGCTCTTCCGCCTCGCGAACGGCGGCGAGGAGCTGCACATCAGCTCGGAGCGGAACGGTTCATGGGACTTCGCCTACGGCGAGCGGCGTCCCGTGGGGCGCGGCGGCGAATTCGCCTCGCTCTTCAAGGCCGTGCCGCACGAGGTCGACGGGAAGACGTACTACCAGCTCCGCTGCTACGACGACAAGGGGCTCCTGCGCATGAGCGGACTCGACGGCGGGAACGGGGACTCGCTCAACGCGCATCCCGACGGACGCAGCCTCATCGAGGGGGCGTGCCGCGCGAACGGGAAGTTCCCCTTCGGACAGGATGCGGATTTCGACGGTCTTTGGGAGATTACGGAGGTGAACGGCGGCTTCACCTTCATGAACAAGGCGCGCGGCGTCTACCTCGGCGGTTCGTCCGCAAGGCAGTCGCGCGATCCCGTAGTCTGGGCCTGCACGACCCGCGCCGTCCGTCCAAGGAGGTAATACGATGAAACACACAGGAATGATAGGTTCAATGTTGTTTGCCGCGGTCGCGGCGACGAGTGCGGCCGCCCCCGTCTCCTCGCTGATGCCGCCGGCCCCGGACGAGCGTCCGTGGGGCGCCGTGCCGAGCGCGAGCCAGCTCTCGCGGGACGAGATGGACATAATATCCATCATCCACTTCGGCATCAACACGTTCACTGACCAGGAGTGGGGCTTCGGCGGGGAGGATCCCGCGAAGTTCGATCCGGGCGACGTCGACTTCGACCTCATGATGCGCCAGGCTAAGGACGCCGGAATAGACGGCATCATCTTCGTCGCGAAGCACCACGACGGATTCTGCCTGTGGCCCACGAAGACGACCGAGTACAACATCACGAAGTCGCCTTACAAGGGCGGCAAGGGCGACATGGTGCGCGACGCTATTGACGCTGCGAGGCGCCAGGGACTGAGAACCGCAGTGTACTGCTCGCCGTGGGACCGCAACACCGCGCTCTACGGAAAGCCGGAGTATATCAAGATGTTCCGCGAGCAGGTGAAGGAGCTGCTCACCGGATACGGCGAGATGTTCGAGATGTGGTTCGACGGCGCGAACGGAGGCGACGGGTGGTACGGCGGCGCGAAGGAACACCGCTGGATCGACCGCACGACATACTACGACTGGCCGACGACATGGAAGATGGTGCATGAGATACACCCGACGGCCTGCATCGAGAGCGATGTCGGACCCGATGTCCGCTGGGGCGGAAACGAGATGGGCTTCGGCGGACCCGAATGCTGGGCGGCGTACGATCCGAAGAGCTTCCAGCCCGGCAAGGTGGCGATGCCGGGCGACTGCCAAAATGTGCGCGACGCCTTCCTCGGAACGCGCAACGGCAAGACATGGATGCCCGCCGAGTTCGACGTCTCGCTGCGTCCGGGCTGGTTCTACCACCCGGGCGAGGACGGACGCGCCAAGGATCCGGAGCATCTGATGGACATCTACTTCTCGTCGACCGGCAACGGGGGGATGATGAACATCGGGCTCCAGCCCGACAGGAAGGGCCGCATCCATCCCGACGACGTGAAGAAGCTGAAGACCTTCGGCGACGAGCTCGAGAAGATGCTGTCGAACGACTTTGCCAAGGAAGCCGAAATTAAACGCACCGACGACGGCCTGGAGCTGACGTTCAGGAACGAGGTCGAGTTCAACGTGGTCCGTCTCATGGAGGACTGCCGCTACGGACAGCGCATCGACGACTTCGCGGTGGACTACTTCGACGGGGAGTGGAAGCCGTTTGCGAAGGGCCAGGCCGTCGGCATACGCCGTCTCCTTCGCCGCGAGGACACCGTGAAGGCGACGAAGGTGCGCCTGAGGATCGTCCACTGCGAAATGAAGCCTCTGCTCAAGGACTTCTCCGTGATGCGCTGCGGACTGAAGCGCAACGCGTGGTTCAAGGACTTCGAGAAGCGCTCGTTCTCCAAGGACCGCACCATCGAGGGCAGGCACGTCAAGATAGACCTTGATCCGAACGTCGGCAAGGGGCGCTACCGCATCGACGCGGACGGCGAAGGCTTCAGGATCAGCGCGTTCGACGAGGAATGCGCGCAGGCGGCGATACGCGAACTCTGCGCGAAGCTCCGCGGCGAATCTGCCGCGGCGCCACGTTCGCGCGTTCTCGAAGACGGCGGGACGGGTCCGTACAAGGCAGTCATGACGGAGGTGCCGGGATTCGCCGAGCACACGGTGTTCCGTCCGGCGGACATGTCGCCGTTCGGCCCAGCGAAGCCGCTCCCTGTTCTCGTGTGGGGCAACGGGGCGTGCGCGAACTCCCCGATAGAGCACGCGAAGTTCCTGAACGAGATCGCCTCGTACGGATACCTCGTCCTTGCGACTGGGATTTTCCCCGAGACGGACGAGCCGTACCGCGGGCCGATGTCGCGTCCGCAGCAGCAGATCGAGTCCATCGACTGGGCTTTCGCCGCCAACGACGGCAAGGCGGGAGACGAATACTGCGGGAGGATCGACGTCAGGAACATCTGCATCGCGGGCATGTCGTGCGGCGGGCTCCAGGCGCTCCACAACTGCGCCGATCCGCGCATAACGGCGGTTATGATCTGCAACAGCGGGCTTTTCAGCGATCCGTCGAAGGCGATGCCGAACATGCCGATGCCGAGGAAGGAGAAGCTCAAGGAGCTGCACTCGCCGGTCATCTACATCCTCGGAGGTGAGTCCGACATCGCCTACGGCAACGGCATGGACGATTTCCACCGCATAAACCACGTGCCGGCGATAGCGGCGAACCTGCCGGTCGGACACGGCGGAACGTACGGACAGCCCCACGGCGGGGAGTTCTCCGTGGTGGCGCGGACCTGGCTCGACTGGCGGCTGAAGGGCGACGCGGAGGCGTCGAAGATGTTTGTCGGCGAGGACTGCGGACTTGCGAAGCGCCCCGGCTGGACGATCGAGCGCAACGCCCTCGTGGAGCAACCTTGAGCGGGAAAGTAGGTCGAACATGGTTAGGGCATCGATTTGCGCGGGAATAATTGCGACGGCGGTTTTCTCCGCGCTTGCCGAAGATGTTGTCGAAATCAAGGCGGAGCAGCATCACGACGGACGCGGCGGTTTGATGCTGAAGATCCGAACGAACGGCGGCGAATGGCGCGATGCAGCCGGTCGGGACAGGGTGTTCACGCACTCCAACCTTGGCAACTGGGGCGAGAAGAACCTCCTCGATCCGGTCCTGTTCCATGACGAGGACGGAACGTGGCACGTCTACTACAAGGACCGTCCTGAAGGCGGCAAGGACTGCCACGCCGTCAGCTGGGGACCCGACAACCTCACCGACTGGGGGCGGCAGAACTGGGTGGACAACGACCTTGATCGCGCGCGGCTGAAGAAGGCGCGTGAGGGAAGCGGTATATGGCGGCTTACGAAGACGCAGGTCGAGAAGCTCGGGAAGTCCGAGTGGCATCCCGGCTGCCCCTGGCACTTCACGCTCGACAGCGCAAAGGACGACGAGCAGCGCTACGGTGAGGCTGTGCGCGCGGCAAAGCCGGGACTGCGGCTGAAGTTCTCGAAGAAGCCCGCCTATCCGATATCCCGCAACCTCATCGGAATTTTCTTCGAGGACATCAACAGCTCTCACGAGGTGTATTCCACGAACCATGTCGGGACGTACAAGGGACACGGATTCCGCAAGGACATCGGCGAGGCGCTCGCAGCCTTGAAGCCGCGCTTCGTGCGTTTCCCGGGGGGATGCATCGTGCACGCCCGCGACTTCAAGTCGATGTACCACTGGAAGGAGACGGTGGGCCCGCTTTCGGAGCGGAAGGGCAAGCCCAACTTCAACTGGGGCGGATTCCAGGACTTCGCGCTCGGCTACTACGAATACTTCCAGCTTTGCGAGGACATCGGGGCGGACGCGCTGCCGATCCTTCCGGCGGGAGTGACGTGTCCGAATCCGCAGATAGCGATGACCGACGCGGAGCTCGAGCAGCTCGTCGCGGACACGCTCGACCTCGTTGAGTTCGCGAACGGAGACCCGAAGAAGTCGAAATGGGCGAAGCTGCGAGCGGACATGGGGCATCCCAAGCCGTTCGGACTCAAGTACATCGGACTCGGCAACGAGGAGGACGTTAACGACTACTTCGAGCGCGGTTTCACGAGAATATACAAAGCGGTGCGCGAGAAGTATCCGAAGATCAAGATCGTCGGCACAGCGGGTCCGTCGTGCGGCGGGCGCGACTACGAGGAGGGCTGGCGGCTTGCGAAGCGGCTGAAGGTAGACATCGTCGACGAACACTACTACGTCGGCCCCGGCTGGTACTACGGCAACCAGTTGTTCTACGACGACTACGACCGGAAGGGGCCGAAGGTCTACGCGGGCGAATACGCCGCGCACAAGGAAGGGCGCGTCAACGACATGGAGACGGCGCTCGCGCTTGCGATCCATCTCACGAACCTCGAGCGCAACGGCGACATAGTCGAGATGTCGAGCTACGCGCCGCTCTTCGCGAAGAAGGGCGCGATTCGCTGGAGCCCCGACCTCATATACTTCACCGACGGCGAAGTCGAGCTGACTACGGACTACTGGGTGCAGTGGCTTTTCGGCAACTACGGCGGCGAGAAGTACGTGCCGCACGACCTGGAGATAGTCCTTCCGGACGGAAGCGCCGGAAGGAAGGCCCGCACGGCGGAAGGTTCGCCGCGGATGGGCGCGCTGGGTCCGGACGACTCGCAGCGCTTCTACAACCGCTTCTCGTCGAGCGTCGTCAGGCGGGGGAAGACCACAATCGTCAAGCTCGTGAACTCCACGGCGTTCGCGATGCCGTTTGCGGCGGATCTCTCGCCGCTGGGCGTGACTGCGTCGCGCAAGGCGGAGGTCTGGGAGCTAGCCGGCGACTTCGCCGACCGCATGGCGCGTCCCGTCCGCTCCGAGGCGACGGTCGGTCCGTCGGTCCGTCGCACGCTTCCCCCGTATTCCGTCACGCTGCTCGTCTTGCCTCCTAAGTAGACGAATGTCCTTGCTCCATCGGGTGATGTGCAACGGCATTCCCAAGCTCTTTGACCGACGCATCGCCCGCGTCGTCATTACGGTGATGGCGCGTGACGCGGGAATTTGGTAAAATATGCATCATGAAAGAACCAGTTATACAGAAGGGAGCATGACATGACGAAGAAGTCCAGTTCGGCGATACGAGTGTGCATCATCGACGACCACAGCGTCGTCCGGATGGGCTTCAAGTACATGTTGTCGCTGGTGCCGGACGTGGTCTGCGTCGGCGAGGCGGCCGGCGGCGAAGGGGCCGCGAAGTTCGTGCGCGACTGCGGGGCGGACGTGGTGCTCCTCGACGTGCGCATGCCGGGGACGGACGGAATCGCGGCGCTGGACGAGATCATGTCCGACAATCCCGACGCCAAGGTCGTGATGCTCTCGACCTCCGACGCCGAGGAAGACGTCTACCGCGCCGTGACCAAGGGCGCGAAGGGGTATCTGCTCAAGGAGAGCGCACCCGGCAGCATCGTCGACGCCATCCACTCCGTCGCCGAGGGCGGGACGTGCCTGCCGGAGGAGCTCCGCCGCGTCTACGAGGCGCGCGCCGCCGAGCGCGGACTCACCGCCCGCGAGCGCGAGATACTCCGCTACGTCGCCAAGGGACTCTCCAACGAGGAGATCGGCGGATACGTGGGGCTGAGCCTCAACACCGTCAAGGCGCACGTGCGCAACATCCTCGATGCGCTCAACGTCAGCGACCGCGCCGAAGCCGTCGCAGAGGGCATCCACCGGGGGATAATCGCGTGACGCTTATCGCCGCGACGCTGACCGGACTCGTCTGCGTGACCGGCTCGGTCACGTTCGTCGCGCACAACCGTCCCGACACAGGCGTCGTCAAGCCTTCCGACGGCTCCCCGGCCAGGTGGTTCAGCGGGTTCGACACCGAGTCCCGTAGCTATGCCGGGCTGATCGGCACCGACGAACTGAAGCCCGGTGACCGGGTGGTAGTGAGCGGCGAAGTCAGGGAACTGGGCTTTGCGCTGGGTCTGGCGGACTGCCGGATCGAATTCCTGGACCACGGGACGCTGGCTCCAGCGCCGTCCATCCGGCTGCGCGACCTCGACTGGGGGCGCATGGACAACGAGCGGGTGGCGCTTGGAGGCGTCCTGACCTCCGTCGCCAAGTCCGTCGACGAGGGCTATTCAATCCTTAATCTCGCCACCATGGACGGCATGTTCGCCGCCGAGGTGCATACGGACATGGCTGATTGGCCCGGGCTCGTCGATGCGGAGCTGTGGCTGGAAGGCGTCGCGTCCTGCATCTTCAACATCCGGCGCGAATTCGTCGGCGTGCAGCTGCGGGTGACTTCCGCGGACAACGTGCATGTCGTCGAGCGCACGGGCGATCCGTTCGCCCGTCCGCTGACGGCGCTCGACCGGATACTTCCATACTCGCCGGACGGAATCGACCTCCACCGCCGGCACGTGCGGGGCGTTGTCACCTACGTCAAGCCGGGCGCATTCCTGTGGCTTGCCGCGGACGGCGCCACACTCCGGCTGGACACGGCCGACACGGAGGCGGCGCCCGGCGACGAGGTCGAGGCGGTCGGCTTCGCGGCGCGCGAGGGCGGACTGGGAAGGCTGTCCGACGCCGTGCTTCGCCGCGTCGGACGCGCCGAACCGCCGACGCCGGTCAGGGTCGGGCACGTCCAGCTCGCCGGCTATCCGTTCGACGAGTCGGGGCGTTTCCACAATTACGACGGCAGGCGCGTGGTCTGCACCGGAGAGCTTCTGTCCTGCATCGACTCCGGCGGCGGGACGACCATGATGATAGGCTGCGAAGGCGTCCGGGTCGACGTGGAGGTGGACGGCGTGTTGAATGGACTGACCTCGAACGACGTGGCGTGGGGTCCCACGGTGGAGGTGACAGGGGTGCTGGAACTGCAGCAGAAGACGTCGACGCTGGAGGGGGCGCTTCCGGCCATCGCCGGCTGGCGGCTGCTGGTATCCGCCCCTGAGGACGTCGTGGTTGTCCGCAACAAGGCCTGGCGGGCGCATCAGGCGTCCAAAGTCTGGCGCGTCGTGTTTTTCGCCTTGATCTGCCTGCTGATGCTGGCGCTGGCGGCCGGCATCGTCGTCATCGTGCGCACGCGCCGTCAGCGGCGCGAACTCGACATCCTCGCCGCCGAGCGAAAGCGGATGGCGGCGGACCTCCACGACACCCTCGAGCAGCAGCTCGCCAGCGCCCGGCTGGTGCTCAACTCCTCGATCGCCTTCTCGCCGGACGTGCCGGAGGTGGTGAAGTCCGCGGTGAAGGAGGCGAATGCGATCCTCGCTCATGCGAAGAGCGAGATGCGCGCCCGCATCCTCAACATGCGCAGCGACTTCCTGTTCACGCAGGGACCGGAGAAGGTCCTCTCGTCCATTGCAAAGAAGGTGGACGGGACGGGGGGGGTGAAGGTCCGCACGAACCTGCGCGGGCTCCCGGAGCATCTGGCTGAATCCGTCTTCTCCGAGCTCGTCTTCATCGTCGGCGAGGCGATCACCAACGCCGTAAAGCACGGACACTGCAAGACCATCGTCCTTGCGAGCGATCCCGTTTCGGACGGGTTCACGCTCTCCGTCGCGAACGACGGCGAGCCGTTCGACCCTGACGCCGCGCTGGGTCCGGAGGCCGGACACTACGGACTGGTGGGCATGCGCGAGCGCGCCAAGCGCGCCGACATCGGCATGGCGTTCGTGCACGAGGGCCGCTGGATGATCCTCCGCCTCGCCGTCAAGGCTTGAATCAAGCCCTGTCTCCCCGCCTCGCTCTTTCGGGTAATTTGGCTCGCAAGTGTAGTGTGCTATAATATCGGGTGTAATCTCAACGAGGAGAATAGCCCATGCATACCAGACACACCACCGCCCGCACAATCGTCCATTTGCTTTGCGTGCTATTTACAGCGCTCGCACTCCCTGCCCACGCCGGGCGATACTGGCTGGGGAAGACCGCCGACGCGCTATTCTCCGAAACCGGGAACTGGGCGACGGCCAGCGGCGGTACTGCAGGGGCATCCGCGCCCGATAGCACCACCAGCTCGACATACTTCTACGATCTGGCCTACTATACCACGGTGACATGCGCGTTCGACAATGTTTATACCGTGGCAAATACCGTGTACGTCGGTACAGCCAGCGATAAGCCGTTCGTCTGGAGTGCGCGTGACGCCAGTTTCGGGCTTGACGCCTCTGGCAGCGAATTCCAGCTCGGGTGCAATTCCAAAACACCGGACTATCTTCAGATCGAGAGCGGCACGTATAAGTTTGGTACGACGCGCATCGGCTATACGACGGGCGCGACCGTCGGCCTCACGATGAACGGCGGCACCTTGAGTGCCAACAAGTTGCGCGTCAGCGGCGGGAAGTCCGGCGTGAATGGCACGCTCACCATCAACGGCGGCACAGTAACCACCAGTGCCACCGGCGACGACGTGTTCATGATCTGCGACCAGCCGGACACGAAAGGCACGCTCGTCATCGACGGGGGCGCGCTGACGACGACCTCCGGAAACCAGGTCTGCATCGGCGGTGTGGACGAGATCGACGCGAAAATCTACGTCAACACCGGTGGCGTGTGGAATGCCAAAGCCCTCCTGCTCGGCGGCAAGCGGCGGGATACGACATATAGCGTCACCAACGCCGTCACTACGCTCACCGTCAACGGTGGCACCCTGAACCTGGAAGGCGAGAACGGCATCGGCTTTGCCGAGGGCGAAGGCTCATACGCCGAGATGATTGTCAATGATGGTGCCGTCAATTGCAACTATGGCTATTTCTATGTTGCCGAGAGGGCGCCTGGTGCGCTCACGATCAACGGCGGTACATTTACTATGGCGTCTAACTCAAGCGGAGGACTGACGTTCGGACGCTCAACAAGCGCGCCCGGCATCCTGACGCTGAACGGCGGCGTGTTGGCAACCTCCAAACTCCGTCTCGACAAGCTGAACAAGGCGGGAAGCAAGGCGATTTTCAACGGCGGCACGCTCAAGGCATTGAACGCCACTACCAGCTTCATCAACGCGAGCGACTATATCGATTGCATCATCGACGAGGGCGGACTCATCATAGATACGGACTACGACATCACCATCAAGCACGACCTCGTAGGCGTCGGCAAGATCGTCAAGAAGGGCACGGGCACGCTGACCCTCTCCGGGAACAACACCTACAAGGGCGGAATCGAATTCGACGGCGCGAATTCCGGCGAAGTCGTCGAAGGGGACAATACCTATAATGCCTCGAATCCCAAGCCGGCCGACGGCGGCAAGGAGGGGATCGACGTCTCGGCGGGCGGCGACCTCGGCACAATCGTCCTTCACGGCGCCAAGCTCGAAGGGTGGCTCAAGGATGCGGACTTCATGACAAACTACAGTTCAAAGTACGGCGCGAGCGGGACGGCTTCGCTGGAAAGGCCCACCGTACTCAAGGTCTACAACGGCGACGAAGAAGCCGAATACACCAACCTCGAAACGGGCAAGGCGTACACGAAGACTCTCGGCGGCGTGGAGTTCACCTTTACGACGGAGGATCTCGCCCCTCGCACGTTCCGCATCGACACGCCTTCGGGCACGCCTGCGGACAATGTCCGCGATGTCGGCAGCTGGCCGCTGATGGGCGGCGGGAAGATGAACCAGGGCGTCATCCTTCGCGGCGGACACCTCGACGGATTCCTCTCTGCGACAGCCGAACAGCGTACTGCGAGCTATCTCACCACCCTCGGACTCAAGACCGAGATCGATCTGCGCAAGTTTGGCCTGGACGAGCCGGGCGAGTACGAGGGTGTCACGACATCCTTCGCAGCGGACAACTGCGCGTTCTACAACTTCGGACTCGGATATGACGCGGCCAACGGCACGCAGATCGGTGCGGACGACAACGGCAACTTCACCAATCAGGTGCACAACTTCTTCTCTACGCTTGGTACGCAAGGCCGACTCCCTGCGTACTTCCACTGCCGCATCGGCACGGACCGCACCGGCGTCATGGGCATGCTTCTCCTCGGTCTCATGGGCGTCGACGAGGAGGTGATCTACCGCGACTACTTGATGAGCAACTTCGCCAACATCGGAGGCACGCGCGGACGCGAAGTGCCGGAGACGTTCCTCCGCTATCTCCTTCGCGGAAACTGCAACGACGGCAAGTACGTATACGACGACAACGACTACGGACTCTCGGTCGCCGCCCGCTGCCGCGCCTACATCGAAATGTGCGGCGTGACAACGGAGGAGATCGGCCGCATTACCATGGCGCTGTCCGGCGAGACGCCGGACCAGGTGCTCGAGCGCGTCAACGCCTACGAGACCGCGAACGAGGTCCGCACCGTGAGCTACGTCCCCTATGAGGGATCTTCGACCACGAATGCGATGCACCGCTTTGCCAAGTCAGCGACGGCGATCCTGCCCCGTGAAACGCCGACCAAGCCAGGATACGCCTTCAAGGGCTGGGATGTCGCGAACGAAGTCGACAACGGCGACGGAACCGCCGTGGTATACGCCATCTGGGAAGTTGCGGCGCGGTACTGGTCGGACGAAAACGGCGACGAGGCGCGCTTCGCGGATGGACAAAGCTGGATTCCCGCGCCCGAATCCGGGCTACAGGCGGACGACCTGCTCGTCCTGAACAAGGGCGTGGACAAGGTCGCCAAGATGGAGTACGGCGATGCGGTGACCGTCTCCAAGCTCTATGTCGGCTGGGGTACGCTCGACGCGGGCGCGAATATGAGTGCTGCGGACGACAAGGGCGGACGGCTCGACATGACGGGCGGAACGCTCAATGTGGCTGACGAGTTCTACATCGGCGCCGGCTTTTCCGACAAGAGCAACAACGTCGTCAACGTCACTGGCGGACACGTCACGGCGGGACGCCTCAGGACGGGAGATTGCGCCTCCGACGGCGGAAAGAGCAACACGCTCAACATCTCCGGTTCAGAGACGGTGTTTGAGACGACAAAGGAGGAGACGAGGCTTTCCAACTTCTCCGGCGGTACGACCTACGTGAACGTCACGGACGGAGCGCAGTTCACGAGCAGCCAGAAGCTGTACGTAGGCTACAGCGGCAAGGCGACGATGGTCGTCAGCAACGCCACGGTGGACGTCGTTGCCGCAGCGATTGCGAACGGCGGCGGTTCGGCTGGTACGGTTGTGCTGCAGGACGGCGGAGTCGTGAACAACAACGGAAGCCTCCACATCGGCAACGGCAGCGGAGCGGTTGGCGACCTGACGATCAACGGCGGCGCATGGACGAATTCGTCCGACGTGGTGCGTGTCGGCTCGGCGTCCGGCGGTACGGGTACGCTCACCGTAAATGCCGGCGAGTTCTACTTTGATAAAGTAATGCGCGTTGGTAGCGGCGGATATGGGCGACTTGTCATCGGCGGGACCGGTGTTGTCGTGGACGGAACCAGCGGAGACACCTATCTCTGTTTCGGATCGTCGGACAGCATTATCCGTCTCAATGCTGGCGGAAAGTTGCAGTTGAGGTCGATTCTCCGGGATAATAACGCCAATGGCGTGGTTGAATTCAACGGCGGCGAGATGATCAAGCCGGTCGAGCAGGGCGCGTATGGATGGGTCGTGGGCTCGACAGCGATTGACGAACATCACATTGTCAGGATTCTTACGGGTGGCATGGTATTCGATACCGCCGGCTACAAGAGCAAGATCAACGGTTCCGTCATCTGCCAGGAGAACAGCGGCGGCATTCGCAAGAAGGGCGAGGGGACTCTCACAATAGCGCCCAACAGCGGCAGGACGGTCAGCTTCAACGGACCGATCTACGTCGAGGCGGGAACGCTTGAGTTCGGAAATGGCGTCCAGTTCCCGGAGGATGGCTTTGTCGACGTCGTCCGTGTCGCACCGGGGGCGACGCTGAAGCTTCCACAGGGCACTGTGCTGACATGCCGCGTCTGGGATATAGAGGGCGGGATTGAGGGCGGCACTGTGACTCAGGAGCCCGATTACAACTCGAAGGTCGCCTCCATGATCGTCTGGACCGGTGCGGCGGACGACAATGACATCTGGAATCCAGAGAACTACAGGGTCTGCGACCAGTACGGGCGCACCATGTACGAACAGCCGATCGTAATCACGGCCGATACGCCGATTACCGTGCCGCATGGAGCCGATCTGCCGTCCTTCGAGGGCTTGAACGACGTTTCGTACGAGATAACGCAGGACATCGAGGGGATGACGGTTCCGGACTTCCTCGCGACTGCGGCGGCGTGGTACGATCCGTCCGACGGAAACACGCTCAAATTCGACGAGAACAACAAGGTCACGGGCATCCAGAACAAGGGGTCTGTGGGCACCGCCCTCGACCTTGTGCTGCGGGATTCGAGCAAGGGCGGCGGAGTCATATCCAATGACAAATTCTTCGGAAAGGCCTCGATATACCTGAGCAACGCCTCCGGCTACCTGTCATCCGGATACTTCCCAGCCGACGTCCAGGCGAGCGGTCCGCGCACTTTGTTCGCCGTGGCGAACGGTACTGACATGTGCTTCATTTCTTCCGCGCAGCACAATGACCACGAGGAAGGACGTTCGCTGCTTCTCGCGCACAGCGATGGCAGCTTCGGCTTCGGATATCAGGTCAGCACCTACAACGGTTCCAGCTGGGGGAAGACCCGCGCGACCTTCACGCGGACCGTAAACGAGCCCTACGTGTATTCGGGGCGCACTCAACTCGGCGAGGGCGGTTACAACACGATCATGTCGTCAGCGATCGATGCGTCGGGCAACGAGAACGGCAACACTGTGCAGGATTGCTACATGCCGATTCCAGAGGAGGGGGAGAATCCGCAGTTGAGGTCCTTCTACGGAACCTTCGATATTGGTTGGTGGACTGCCGACGCTAAGGGCTACCTTGGCGAGGCGTTGATCTTCACCAATGCGCTGAGCGACGCGCAGATGTCGGAGGTTCAGCACTACCTCAAGGCGAAGTGGTTGACGATGGGGCTGCCGGAGTACGACAGGATAGTCCTCAATGCGGATGTCGACCTGCGCGGGACGACAAGGACGCTCGAGGCGCTGTACGGCAGCGGATCGTTCGCAAACGGAACAATCGTCATCAACGGCACCTTGACGATCGCGGTCGGCTCCGACGGATCGGTGGTGGCGCCGTCCTTCGACAACCTCGTCCTTGGACCCAATTCCAAGCTTGTCGTGAAGGGGGCGAAGAACCTTCCTACGCAGTCCACGATCGACATCATCCCCTGCAATTCGCTTAATGGCGAGTTCAAGGTCCTGGAGGGGGACAACAATGTGGTGGTGAGGGCCTACTACGCCGACGACCGCGTCTGCGCCCGCCGCGAAGCCGGATTCGTTCTCAGGATGCGCTGAGGCGCGGGCCGGTTGTGGCTAGGGTCGCCGCGTTCAAAAGTAAACGCACGTTCTGAAAGTAAACGCTAGAAAGTCAACTCCGAGCGTTGGGGCTCCAGCTAACGCTCCGCAGCTTCTCACTTCACAACGACTGTATATGTATCGGCAGAAGTGTTTTGGGATGCGACTGCGTCGCATAAAAGCGCGCCTCCTATCTACACGCTCTACACGTTCTACACGGCTAAAATGATTTAACTCCGACGGTTAAGAAAATGCCTTCGCTACCGCTGCGGCTTATGCTCCGCGCGTTTCAACCTCCGACTGACGCGGCTGGAAGCCGCGTCTCCATAATCCCAATTGACGCGGCTGGAAGCCGCGTTGCCAACGGGTCCGACAGGGGGTCCGTCGCTCCGCGACGGACTATGTGAAGCAAATATAAGGTTCTTCGAAGAAGTTAGTGGAACAGCATGCATCTAAGTAATATAAACTCCGCGCGAGAGCCCTGCTGCTCGGAGTTTATGAATCCGCCCAGGGTGGGCTTTCCCAAAAGTAAACGCGCGTTCCCTCCCCGGGGAGGGAGTGAGGGATTTACCTTCACCATCAACAATAGCCAATCTTTACGGAGGGTAAACGAACGATAAAAGTGCGTTTACTTCTGGAGGCGGCGGTGGCTTGGGTCGCCCGATCGGGTGATAGAACAGACTCATGCCATATGGTATAATTTATAACGAATAGGAGGATTGTACCATGTCAACAAGAAAACCGTCGTCCATCGCAACTAAACTCGCAGCGACTTTCGCAGTCGTCGCGCTTTCGCTCAGCGCCTTCGCGGGAAGGTATTGGGTCGCCGCCGATAACAGCGACGCCAAGTGGAGCAACACGGCGAACTGGTCGGACCAAAAAGATGGGACTCCTGGAGCAACCGAACCAGGAGATGGCACAGGTACTATATATTTCTGCAAGTACAAGAACGGTGCGACGATTTTCGACAAGCTGGGCGTAGGCCCAGGTAATGTGCAGATAGGCACGCAGGACGACAGGTACTTCGTTTGGAGCGCAACTGACGCTGCCAACGGCCTTGATGCAACCGGCAAGGAACTGCAGATTTGCCAAAACATATCAAATTCCGACAGAACGCCTGCCAAACTTCAAATCGACAGCGGCACATACACGTTTGGCAAGGTGTTCGTCTCCTACATTGCGAAAGGCACCGCTGAACTGCTCCTCAATGGCGGAACGGTTACGACAACCGCTTCTGGTGCAGATATCCTTGGCGTCTGCATGAACGCCAGCGGCGCGGAAACAACGACGGGAACGCTGACCATCGACGGAGGGACGCTGGACTGCACGTCCGGAGACTTTTTCAGCGTCGGCGGCAGGTCCAACACCACTGCCACGGTTCATCTCAAAAGCGGCAGCCTTACGGCAAAGGGATTTCTCCTTGGTGGCAGGGGAAGTCATAAGAGCCTTCGCGAAGTCGACAATGCCGTTGCCACCATGATTCTCGACGGCGGTACGCTCACAACCTCGGGAGAATGCGCGATCGGCGATTCGTACGGATCAGGCACGTCTTCCGAGATGATAATCAACCCCGGCGCGACATACAACTGCAACTACGGCTATTTCTACGTTGGCGAGGCCGGGCCGGGTACGCTGACAATGAACGGCGGCACGTTCACGATGCTGGATGCCGATAACGGCGGTCTTTCCTTCGGACGCGCGAAAAACGGCAAAGACGTCGGAACGCTCGTTCTCAACGGCGGCGTTCTCACGACGCGCAGATTCCGTCTCGACTACGTTCAGTCCGGCAGCAAGATCGTGTTCAACGGCGGAACGCTCAAGCCCACGCGCTCCACAACCGACTTCCTCAACGAAAGCTCCAACCTGACGTGCGAAGTGCAGGAGGGGGGCCTCGTCTTCGATACCGACGGCTATGACATCACCATCAAGCACGACTTCGTTGACGAGGACGGTACGCCAGCTTCGTCGAGCACGAAGATCGGCACCATAACGAAGAAGGGCAAAGGCAAGCTTACGCTTTCCTCCGCGTTCCCGGCCGAGAAGATCATCGTCGAGAAGGGCACGGTATACGTCAGCGCGAACGACACGACCTACGAGCCGCAGAACGACACCTCCACGCAGTCCCGCTACTGGCTGGGCGCGACGCAGGATACCCTCGTCTCCGACACTGCCAACTGGTCTTCCGAAGAAGGCGGCTCGGCCGGCGCGAGTTCCATTGACGACGATTACCTCGGCGCCGTCTATTTCGCCGGCGTATACACGACGGGTGCGGCTGTGTTCAACTCGGCCGTAGAGCTCGCGAAGGACGTCAATGTGGGCGCTGCGACCGCGACTCCGCTCACGTGGAGCGCGACGGATGCCGCCAATGGTTTCTCGACCGGTGGAAACTGGCTGCTCGGCTATGATGCGAGCCATGCGGCGGCCAATCTTGAGATCGACAGCGGCACGTATTCCAGCGGCTACATTCGCATCGGCAATGTCGCCGAGGCCAATGCCGAGGTGGTCCAGAAGGGCGGCGCCGTGACAGTCGCGAATGGGCGTGTCGGCGGCGGAAACAATGCGGTGACGGGAGCGCTCGCGCTTTCCAACGGAACGTTCACGGCGACAAGTTCGCTGATAATGCTTCCAGGCGAGAAAGAGGGCGGGAAAGCGCTGGTCGAAGTCAATGGCGGAACGCTTGTCACGACAGGGCCTGGTTTCGTCATTATTGGCGAAAAGTGCCACAATGCCACGGGAACATTCCACATGGTGAGCGGCACGTGGAACACCAAGTCGTTCCTCGTCGGCGGCAGCGAGAAGAAGACCAAGGGCAACTATCCCGGACTTGAGGCGTATCTTGTCGTGGACGGCGGCACGGTGACGGCTTCCGCCGACTGCAGCATCGGCGCAAACATCGGTGACGGCGCCCGTTCCGAGATGATCGTCAACGGCGGAAACGTCAACATCAACGCCAATGTCCTCTATGTCGGCGATGGCGGCCCGGGATATCTGACGATCAACGGCGGTAGCCTGACAATGAAGAACTCCGACTACGGCGTGAGCCTCGGCCACTACAAGAGCGACGGCACGGGCAGCGACTTCGCCATCGTCACGCTCAACGGCGGCACGTTGACCTTGCCGAAGTTCCGCCTCGACTATGTCGCGCCCGGCTCGAAGATCGTCTTCAACGGCGGCACGCTCGTCGCGACGCGGACGCAGACCGACTTCATGAACGCGACGGACCGCCTGACTTGCGAAATCCAGTCAGGAAACCTTATAATCGACACTGCGGGCTACGACGTCACGATCTCGCACGACCTCACGGGCGTCGGCGGAATCGTGAAGAAGGGCCTCGGCACGCTCACTCTCTCCGGAAACAACTCCTTTACTGGCGAAATCACGGTTGAAGCCGGTTCTGTCAACACTGGTAGCGGCAGCCAGGGCGTCACCGACGATCCCTCCAGCTACACGACCACGCTCGCCGTGACGGAAGACGGAGCCGATCTCGGAACCGTGCAGCTCCACCGCAGCCCGCTTTCCTTCTGGCTGGCGGACGAGGACTTCGAGACCTACACGTCCACCTACGGAGCGCAGGGCACCGCTTCCAAGGAAACGCCCCGCTACATAGCGGTCGAGGCGAACGGCGTGACCAATACCTACATGAACCTCAATACGTCGTCAAACGTCACCGGCACCGTTGGCGGGCTAGCCTACAGCTTCACGACTGAAGACGTCGCTCCGCGCACGCTCCGACTCGACTACAGCTCGTCGGGACGCGTCGCAAACGTCCGCGACGTCGGCAGCTGGCCGCTCGAGACGCTGGACGGCAAGAAGATGAAGCAGGACGTCATCTTACGCG
The DNA here is from genome assembly GCA_946610035.1 of uncultured Verrucomicrobiota bacterium. Taxonomy (GTDB): domain Bacteria; phylum Verrucomicrobiota; class Kiritimatiellia; order RFP12; family UBA1067; genus UBA1067. The sequence continues at coordinate 12,771 of CAMOCC010000020.1, read as the reverse complement.
GCGGCCATCTCGACGGATTCGCTTCCGCCGATGCCGCGACGCGCACTGCTGGTTATCTCACGCAGATTGGCCTCAAGACGGAAATCGACCTTCGCAAAACCGGACTCGACAGCGTCGACTCGAATGTCGCCGGTCTTTCGAACGGGGACGCGTCATTTGCAGCGGACGGTTGCACGTACTACCGTTTCGGTCTTGGCTGGGGAACGGGCGAAGGAACGCAGATCGGCGCAGACGACAACGGTAACTTCACGAACCAGATCCGCAACGTGTTCGCGACCTGGGGCGCGACCGGCAATCTGCCGTCGTACTTCCACTGCCAGATCGGCACCGACCGCACGGGCGTGACGGGGCTCCTGCTCCTCGGCCTCATGGGCGTCGAGGAAGAAGTCCTCTACCGCGACTATCTGATGAGCAATTTCGCGAACATCGGCGGTTCGCGCAGCTCCGCCATCCCCGAGCAGTTCATCCGCTACATCCTGCGCGGAAACTGCAACGACGGCAAGTACGTCTACAACACAAAGGACGCGCAGTACGGCGTCTCCGTCGCCTCCCGCTGCCGCCAGTACCTCCAGATGTGCGGCGTCACGGACGAGGAGATCGGACGGATCACAATGGCGCTCTCGGGAGAGACGCCGGACGAGGTGCTCGCGCGCGTCGATGCGTACGAAGCAGAGAACCATTTCAGGACCGTCAGCTATGTCCCGTACGAGGGCTCCTCGACGACGAATGCGATACACCGCTTCGGAACGAACGGCGAGCGGATCCTTCCGCGCGACACGCCGACCCGCACCGGCGACACGTTCAAGGGCTGGGATGTCGAGAACGAGCAGGACACCGGCAACGGAACCGCTGTCGTGTACGCGAAGTGGGAAAGCAGCGTCGTCGATGAACCCCATGAGCTGAAGTGGGACAACGCAGTCGGCGACTATCGCCTTGGCACAGGCGGGAACTGGTACGTAAACAATAGCGACCCCAGGGTCCGCGAGACACCCGGCACGGGGGACACGTGCTTCTACGAGTCGAAGTACGCGGCGCTTCTCGAAGGCGACGAAATCAACGTGAAGGTGTTCATCGCGTCTATCTGGGGCAGTGCGGCCTATTACGACATCACCAACGGAACTATCCGGACCAGCGGCGATTTTGTCGTCGGGCGCTGGGGCGGCGGATGCGTGGCGAACATGTACGGCGGCGAAGTGGAGGCATATAAGTTCGTCGTCTGCCAGGCGGGCTCCTACGACAACTGCAGAATGAACGTATACGGCGGCACCATAACGGCCCTTGGCGGCGAATGGCCGGGGGCGCTGGGCATCTGCGTCCAGGGCGGCGGACGCGGCGAGATGTACATCTACGGCGGCGAGGTGACGGCGAACAACACTGTCCAGGTCGGTTTTGCGGACGGCCTCGCCGACCACGGCGGGCCTTCCGCCGAGACAGCTAGCAAGCTCGTCGTCGACGGCGGAAAGCTTGACGTCACCGCTGGTTCCATCCAGATTGCGGACTCCAACGGAGGCAGCAGCGCAGGTCGTCTGGTAGTGTCGTCCGGCACGCTCACCGCAGCCGGAGACATGAACATCGCCGCGTCCACCGCGGCATGGGCTCAGGTCGACGTCACGGGCGGAAAGGCGACGGTCGGAGGGACGATCCGCGTCGGCAACAATGCTAACGCACAGCATGCCGTCCTCAACGTCGCCGGCGGCGAACTCGACGCGAACGAGATATCCGTCGCGCGCCAGTGCGACGGCACGCTGTACGTCACCGATGGGGGCGTCGTCAGCGCCAACCAGATACAGAAGGCGCAGAATGCGCCGGCGGGGGCTTCGCCGAAGGTGTTCATAGATGACGGAACGATCGTCGCCAAGAAGGACACCGGACTCTTCTTCGCGTCCGTCGACGGCGTCACGATCGGCGAGGGTGGCGCGGCGTTCGACACCGCAGGATACAACGTGACAATCGAGGCCTGCCGTGGAATCTCCGGCATCGGATCCTTCACCAAGAAGGGGCTTGGCACACTCGAAGTGAAGGGCGACTCGTACGGAATCCACTGCGACTGGAACGTCCGCGGAAAGATCATCGTCGAGGCGGGCACGCTCAAGCTCCCGGCCAACCAGACCATCTACTGCGCAGGCACGCAGGTCGCCGAGGGCGCGACCCTCGATCTCAACGGCTCGACGATCGTAGTGGTGACGATGAAAATCACCGAATCGCTCTGGACCAATGCAACTGGCGACGGCAATGCGACCAATCCCTCCAATTGGCGTTCGACGATCAAGTACTTCGACGAGAACGGCGCGGAAGTCACGGCGATTGAAGAGTCGCTGGACGGTATCCTGCCCACGGCGGATACGGACGTCAAGGTTCCGCTTGACTGCGTGCATCCTGACATGTCCGGCATAAACGTGAAGAGCACGTCGCTGTACGGCGCGGCGGGAACGCAGCACCTCCGCGGCGTAGTCCAGGTGCCGGCGGTTGCTAAGGAGGCGAAATGCTGGTTCGACTTCGATGACGTGTCCACCGTCACTCTGGCCGAAGGCAGCGATGTCAATCTCGCCTCTATTGCGAACAAGGGCACTGCGAAGGACACGTTCGCGTCGGCGGTCGTCTACGGCAAGTCGGAAGCCCGCGATCCGCGCTACGGCGACAACGGATTCAACGGACGCAAGGTCATGCTCCAGACGGATATAGACGAGGTCAACGGTGAAAGCTCGAAAGGCATGCGCACTGAAGCGCTTGGACTGGAAGGCGACCACGATCGTACGCTTGTTGTCGTCTGCCGCCGCGGGCCCGATCTTCCGAACTATGGCCTTGGCATCGAAGACAGCATGTGGGATGTCAGAAAGGGCCATTTCCGCATCCGCCGCCATGAATATGATTCGAACTGCGAGTACAATGGCATCGCGTGGGATAATGACAAACAGGAGCTTGCGCTTTGCCCACTTTCCATTGGCATCGGGCAGGACCCGACTGGCTGGGTGGTCAGGATGTTCCAGTCCGAAAAACAGGCTGGAGAGGAATGCCTGCTCACTTCCCGCGCCTACAGCGAGACAAACGGAGAGACGATTCGCACGGTATACGCCACGAATCTCAACACGCAGGCGTCCGCGCGTCTGTACATGGGTTATCGCTACTTGTATGATTCCCCCTCTCGCGGACAGATCGCCGAGGCGTTCTACTTCGACCGTGCGCTCACGACTGCTGAGCAGGAGGCGCTGCAGTCGTATTTGGCCGTCAAGTGGCTCACGCCGTGCGACAGCGCAAACATCCCGTCCGACGTCCTTCTCGAGGATGGCGCGACGCTAGACTTCGGCGGCGGAACGTGGACGTTCGACACGGTGAAGGGCTCCGGCACGATCGGCACGGCAAACATCGTGGTCGAGGGCTCGATCGAGCCCGGGCTTGTCGTCGAAGGAAGCGTCACCTTCGCCGAGGGCGCGACGATCGACATCTCGTGCCTCGACAGGTCCGCACCTGGCGGCGAGGTTGTGTTCCTCACGGCCGACTCCATCGAGAACTGGCCGCGCAAGGTGAGGTCGAGCAGGCGTCTCTCTTCACTCCGGCTCGTGGAGAACCAGGACGGGACGGTGAGCCTTGTCGGAACTCTGACATACGCCGGATTCGGTATCAGCTTCCGCTGAAGCGGCAGGCTGTCTGTCCGACAGCTGTATGCATGCTAACTCTTTCGGGTAATTACCCCCCGACCAGTTCGTTTGGTATAATATCGGCGAAACTGGGCGGGGTGGTCTCGTCTGGAATCCGAGGGGGCCGTCTATGTCGACACTAAAATCGTCAACTACAATCTCTAAACTCGCAGTAGCAGCATTCGCTGCGGCGCTTTCGTTGTCCGCAACTGCGGACACCTACAAGTGGGACAACAACGGCGGCGACAACCGCATGGCAAACGGAGACAACTGGTATCTGTCCGGTTCGCCAGCCGACAACCGCACACGCGCTGTGCCTGCGCAAAGCGACAAGGCGGAGATAAGTTCATCAGCGCCCGCCGAACTGAACGCGAATGAGAGTTTCTCTGTGGCTAGCATGTATGTCGGAAGAGGCGGCGAAAGCGACACCAACCACCCAAAGGTCGATCTCAATGACGGGACGTTTACTGTTGCCGGCAACCTGATGCTGGGCCACTGGGGGGAACGTTCCGAGATGAACATCCTGGGCGGCACTGTCACTTTGGGCAGTCTTTCGATCGGTAATTTGGGCTCTCGCTTTTACAACAAGTTCAATGTGTCAGGCAACGGTGCTGTGACGATACAGGGCGAGTTGAAACTTGGCACTGAGTCCAAGGATGCCAGGGGCGAGATGACCGTCAGCGGGGGAAGCGTGAATGCGCAGGGCAAGGTTTCGGTGGGCAATTGCAATCTGTCCGAAGTTGGCGGCGCGGATGCCTTCAAGAGCACACTCTCGGTTTCGGGCGGCACGATGACAGCGGCGAGCATGGAAGTGGGCAATGCGACAAGCGCCGGAGGACAGGTGACGGTTTCCGGCAACGGGGTTTTAACGGTCTCCGGCGATCTGAGTGTCGGCAACGCTCAAGGCGCTGTCGGCTACCTGACAGTCAACGGTGGAGAGTTCCGTTCCGAGAAAATGCTAAACATTGGCAACAGCAGCGGTTCGGGTAGTTTGACAGTCGGTGGCACAGGTGTCTTCAGGGACGATTCAAGCGGCAACGATTATGTGCATTTCAATGGAGCTGATGGTCTTCTTCGGCTCAACGAGGGCGGCAAATTCTACTTCCGGGCTATACTGGACGGAACCAAAGGCACCGTGGAGTTCAATGGCGGCGAAATGATTAAATATACAAAGTCTGCTGCTTATGGTGTAAGCGGCACTGCAATTGAATCCAAGTACACCATCAAGATTCTTGCTGGCGGCATGATATTCAACTCGGATTATACGAGTACCTGCAAAGCTGCTATGGTCTGCCCTGAAGACTGCGGCGGCATTACGAAGCGCGGAAGCGGAGAGCTGAATTTCAATAATCAAAGCTTCAAGTATTCAGGCCCGATATACGTTGAAGGTGGCATATTGACATTCTCCGGCAATACCGAGTTCCCAGATTTCGTCGATATCATTCGTGTTGCGGAGGGTGCGACGCTCGTTATTCCGCATGACCTCACATGCCGCGTGCTTGAGAACAACGGTACAATTCAAGGTGGAACCGTCACTGTCGAGTCTGATGCTGCCACCAAGGTTGCTACCAAGGCTGTCTGGACGGGTGCGATGGAGGACGGCGATGTGTATAATGTGAAGAACTACATTGTCTACGACCAGAACGACCGCATAATGTACAAGCAGACTATCACCGTAGATATGCCTGTCGTGGTGCCGTACAGGGCCGGCGTACCGTCCTTTGATGGCTTCTCGGACGTGACATGGGTCGTTGAAGATGACACACGTTCCGAGGGCTACAGCCGTCCGGCAGCGCTGAATGCTGCAGCCGCGTGGTATGATCCGTCGGATGATGACACTCTCACCAGGGACGACGAGAACAAGGTTACTGCGATTCAGAACAAGGGTACAGTCGGTGCAACGCTTGATCTTGGCTTGCGCAGTTCAAGTAAGGGCGGCGCGACAGTTGTTAACAACGCTTTCAATGGCAGAAGTTCCCTATATATCAACAATAACAATACTTCTGGCTATCGTTCGACTGGAGTTTTCCCGGCTGGAGTTCCGTCAAGTGGTCCGCGCACACTATTTGTTGTTGCGAAGGGCAAGAGCGTCGCGTTTCTTTCGATGTCTCAGGCGGGCGGTTCAGAGGAAGGACGCAGCCTGATTTTGGCAGGAGATGGGTTTGGACAAGCTTATCAGGTAGGGTATTTTGAAACCACAGATGGCGTTTCAGGATCCTGGGCTAAAGGTCTTGCCAGCTTCACATATTCCGATGCGGAACCATATGTGTTCTCCGGAAGAACATTGCAGGGGGACGGTTATACGAACGATGTCATGTCCTGTGTAATTGCTGCCAATGGAACAAGTAATGGTGGAACGAATAAACTATACATGCCGGTGAGTGAAGAGTCATTGGAATTCAAGACTTATTATGGAACTTTTGATATCCAAGGCGGTTACAATAAGGATATGACCGGGTGGATAGGCGAGGCACTGATATTCACCAACGCGCTGACAGATGCGGAAATGGACGCGGTCAACGCCTACCTGAAGGGCAAGTGGCTCGATTCCAACGCCATGCCCGACTTCGACAGCCTGGTCGTGAATGCGCAGGTCGATCTTGGCGGGGCTACGCGCACGTTCGAGAAGCTTTCCGGCAGCGGATCGTTCGTCGACGGAACTGTTGTGCTGACGGGCGATCTCGTCGTGACGGTGAACACCGACGGATCGGTTGTCGCTCCGTCGTTCGACAAGCTTGTGCTTGGCGAGAATGCGCGCCTCGTCGTGAAGGGCGCAAAGTATCTTCCGACCAAGGGCACTGTTGCAATCGCCGTGGTCAGTTCGCTCCAGGGCGAATTCGCAACGGCTGTCGGCGATGCAGGCGTCAAGCCGAGGGTCTTCTATTCCGACGGCAGCATCGACGCGCGTCGCGATCCCGGAATGCAGGTCACTATCCGCTAAACGCGCCTTAGCTGAACAGGAGAACAAATGAAGCCGTCGCTGAACGTCGTCGCCGCAGGGCTCGCCGCGTTCGCGGCGGCTTCCGCGTCTGCTACGGACAGATACTGGTCCGACGCCAACGGAGCGCGGGAGCGTTTCAACCGTTCCGCCTCATGGGATCCCGCCCCTGCGTCGATGTCCGACGTCGGCAGCGACAGGATGATTCTCGACAAAGGGCTGGATGCGGTTGCCGTGTTCAGCGCGGGCGATGACGTCAAGGTCGACAGGCTTGACGTCGGCGCGCACGCGAGTGGCGGTTCGTTCGAGATGTCGGGCGGGACTCTCAACCTTTCGCGCGTCTGCATCGGCAGCGGCGCGGGTTCGGCCGGGAAGGCGACGCTGGCGGGTCCGGACGCTAATCTGCGCGCCTCGTACGCGATCTTTGTCGGCGACACGGGCAGCGGCGAGCTGACGATCGGCGGCGGAACGGTCTGGTCGCAGTTCGCCGTGCAGCTGGGCTCAGGAGGATGCAGTGGCAACACGGCCGTCGTCAATCTGAACGGCGGCGTCCTTGAGACCGCGCAGGTCAACGCGCACGGTGCGCCGGTCGCGACGTTCAACTGGAACGGCGGAACTCTTCAGCATAGCGGAAACAACTGGGATGGCGGAATCTTCCCTGCGAACGACAACATAACCGTCAATGTGCTCGAAGGCGGTGCGTTCTACGAGTCGGACAGGACGGAATCGTTCAACCATCCGCTTTCAGGCGACGGCGCGTTCACTTGCCGCGTAAATTCCGGGAAAACGCTGACGCTCGCTGGCGCGGTTGATTTGAAGGGCGGTTTCATAGTCGAGAGCGGAAATCTGAAGCTCACGAATCTAGTCCGCACGAAGTTCAGGGAAATCTCAGTTGCCCAGGGATGCACGCTCGATCTTAACGGCTCGTCCGTGACGGTTTCTTCCTATACCCTCAACGGCGTCGATCAGCCGGAAGGAGAGTATGTCGCGCCGGGCGGAACAATCCGCGTAGACCGGGAGGCCATGGCGGAATACAGCCGTCCCGAAGTGCTTTGGTCGGCGGCGGCATGGTATGATCCGTCGGATACGAATACGCTCACCGTCGTGGACGGCAAGGTGACGGGAATCAGGAACAAGGGCACGGGCGGGAGCTCGCTTGATCTTGTCAGGCGCACCTCCGGCAAATCCGGGGCGGCGCTTTCGGATGACGGTTTCAACGGCATAAACGCTCTATATTTCGATAACGCTTCCGGCTATGTGTCAAGCGGTTCCTTCCCGTCCGATCTTCCGGCGAGCGGCCCGCGCACACTTTTCGTGGTGGCGCAGGGTGATGTAAGCAGCATGGTCATGCTCTCTGTCGCGCAAAAGGCGAGCGGCAACGAGGAAGGGCGGAGCCTGCTGCTGGCGCATGGCACGGACAGCACCTGGGGAAGCGCATATCAGGTTGGACGCGTCAAAGACGGTGAAACAGGATGGAGTTCCGGCAAGGTTCCCTTCGGCACGCTCTCCGCCAACAAGCCCTACGTGTTCGCGGGCAGGACGGAGCTTGGAGATGGCGACGGAAGAATCGTGAAGTCGTTTACGTTGGACAGTGACGGAAACTCAACCGGCACGACAAAAGATTACTATAACATGCCTGCTGGACAGCAGGGGCTGCGCTTCGTGTCGTACTACGGAGCATTTGAAATCGGCATCTCGGGAATAGACCGCGACACGACCGGTTACCAAGGCGAGGCGCTGATTTTCACGAATGCGCTCACCGATGCGGAAATGGACGAGGTCAACGCCTATCTCAAGGCAAAATGGCTGGATGCGTCGTCCGAAGAGCCTGACGACGGTTCAACGGAATCTCCCGATACAAGATACTGGGCGGATTCCAACGGCTCGGAGGCTCAGTTCAACGCCAGGGAATCGTGGGACCCAATGCCGAAGACGCTTGAGGGACTGGCGCTCGACACGCTCGTTCTGAACGGGGGCGCGGACAAGACGGCGACAATCGGGCCTGGCGACGAAGTAAGCGTCAAGACGCTGTACGTCGGATGGGGCACGACCAATGGAACCGATATGGCCGCCTCGTACGACAGGGGCGGCCGCCTCGACGTGACTGGCGGAACGCTGAGCGTCACAGATCACTTCCGGCTCGGCGGCGGGTATTCCGACAAGAGCAACAACGTCGTCAACGTAACCGGTGGCAGGGTGATTGCATCTAAGCTCCGCACAAGCGACTGTTCCAACGATGGAGGAAACAAAAGCGAAACGATTAACGTTTCCGGAAGCGGCGTCTTCGAGATCGCGACAGGCGAGGCGCAGCTCGCGACGTACAGCGGAGGGGAGACTTTTGTCAACGTGACGGACGGAGGGACCTTCACCGGCGACCAGTCGCTCATCATTGGCTACAACGGAAAGGCGGCGTTTACGCTGGACGGCGGAACGGTATCTGTCGGTGCGGTGACGGTCGGCCGGGCGGCGGGTTCCTCCGGCAGTCTGACGATCGAATCCGGTACGTTCGCGGCAGGCGGCAGCCAGCTCAGGATCGGCGAGAAGGGGACAGGCTTCTTTACCATGAACGGAGGCGAGCTCACGGCGAATATCGCGCTTGAGCTGAACGGAAGCAGCGAAAGCACTGCGCAAGACACGATGTTCATCTTCAACGGCGGAAAGATCACAGTCGGTCAAATAAACACGAAGACCACGCTGACAACTGCGACGATGATATGGAACGGCGGCGTCCTTTCGTGCAACGGACAGGCGGACATATGGGGCGGGATATTCCCCAGGAACGACTACATCAAGGTCTATGTGCCAGGCGGCGCGATATACGAGACGGCGGCAGGCAGGGAGACGAAGAGCGAAACAATCGCCCAGCCGCTTTCAGGAATCGGATCGTTCACAAAGCGCGGCGGCGGAACGCTGAACCTGACGGGAGCACTCGATCTCAAGGGCGGATTCAAGGTGGAAGGCGGTACGCTGAGTATCGGCAGCGGCGCGCTTGCGCGCACGACGTTCAATGAAATATCTGTTGGTGAAAACGCCACGCTCAACCTGAACGGAGCGGAGGTGACAGTCGCTTCATACAACTTGAACGGCGTTGCTCAGCCGGAGGGAACGTATGTCGCGCACGGCGGAACGATAACAGTCGATTTCGATGCGATGTCCGGCACGTCCCAGGCGGATCGGCTTGTTGTCGACGGAGAGGTCGATCTCGGCGGTGAAGTCGTGGCGGTGGACGGTGTTTCGGGAAGCGGATTCGCGACAAACGGAACAGTCGTTGTTACAGGCGATGTCATTGTTTCCGTCGGCCGCACGTGGTCCGTCGACGTGCTGACGTTCGACAGGCTCGTGCTTGGCCCGAAATCCAGGCTCGTCGTGAAGGGCGCTGGGAATCTGCCGCGCGAAAAGACGATAAACATTCTTCCGTTCACCACGCTTTCAGGACGGTTCGCGTCTGTCGTGGGCATTGGAGGGGCCGTTGTGAATCTAACTTACGAAGACGACCACGTCTGCGCGCAGTGCGAACCGGGTGGTACGCGCATCAGCCTGCGGTAGCGTTCAAGACAAGAGAAAGAAAGGGGAGTCGAGATGAACGTTTTGATGAAGTCTGTAGTTGCTGCATTCGCCGTGCGACACAGGTGGTTTGCGATACTGGCGGTTCTCGCCCTTGCGCTTTACGCGTCGATGCTTGACGCGGCGTACGGGGGGACTGTCGTACACGAGCGGCGCGTGCTGACGGTGAACGGGAAGGAGCGATCCTACGCCCTCTACGTCCCGGCGTCCGTCCGGGATTCCGCGCCGCTTGTCGTCTCGCTCCACGGCATGTACGGGACCATCTACTCATTCTACAAGATGGTAGACGGCGTCGAAACCAAGGTGGAACAGGAGAACGCCGGCGACGAAGGCGTCTACTACAGGCCAAACGACCGTTCTCCGTTCCGCACCGATGTCGCAGATTCCGCCGGATGCATCGCCGTCTATCCGCAGGGCGTGAGGCGCTTCCTGCTCGGCGGATGGAACTACGGATGGCAGGCGGACGGAGCGGACACCGACGACATGGACTTTTTCAAGGCGATCATCGAGGACGTGGCAGACGAATATAAAATCGACCGCAAGCGCATCTACTGCTGCGGATTCTCCAACGGCGGAATGATGACGTACGCCTGTACGACGATCGGCTCCGACGTCTTCGCCGCGTTCGCCTCCATCTCCGGGTTCCAGCTGAACGAGTTCCACCTCCGCGCCACGGGGGCACGGCCGGTTCCGTTCCTTCACATCCACGGCATGTCCGACGGCTTCGTCAAGTATTCTCTCATGGGCACGATCCGCGACATGATGGTCGCGCGGAACGGATGCAACCCCGTCCCGGCGACGACAGTCGTCAACGGACGCTACACAAAGAGCGTGTATTCCGCCGGCAAGGGGGGGATGCCGTATGTCTACTACGAGTGCGTGGACATGGGACACAACGACTACACTTCGCGCACCGACGACGGCAATTCCGCGCAGACAATGTGGAATTTCATGAGCGCCTACACGCTCGATTCCGCCTGTGACGCAAACCTCAAATGGCGCGTCCGGCTCGACGAGCCGGGGTGGAGTCCGACGGAACACGGCTGGACGGTCGATTCCGATGGAAAACGGTTTTCCTACGGCGCGGGCAGCGGCGAAAACAACGTCTATCGCAGCGTGCAGCTGGAAGATGACGGAGTCGGATACTACACGATGCGTGTTTCCAGCAAGGGGAGCGTCAACGGCACCTTCTCGGTCAAGCTGGAAGACGTTGCGGATGGCACGAAGGTCCTTCTGGACGAGAGCGGACGCATCGGAGTGAATGCGGATTGGAACTTTTCCGTGGACACATACCGCCAGTGCAAGATAACCGTAGTCAAGGGCTCGGCGGAGGATGAAATCACGGACATCTCGATATTCTACTGCCCGGCGGCGGCGACTGTGGAGAACCTCAGCATCGACGGATCCGTGGGCAAGCTCGCGTCGATACTGACCATTCCCGATGGCGCGACCGATGATATCCCGATCGTCATCTTCTGCCACGGATTCCGTGGCGACAAGAACGCCGACATCGGGTTGGAGCTGACGAAGCAGCTCCTCCCGCACGGCATCGCGACGATGCGCTTCGACTTCAACGGCCACGGCGACAGCGAAGGCGAATTCGTCAATATGACAGTCCTCAATGAAATCGAGGACGCAATCAAAGTCTACGAATACGTCCGCGCACGTCCCGAGTTCGGGAAGATCGCCTTTGCGGGCCATTCCCAGGGCGGAGTCGTCGCCGCGATGACGGCGGGGCGGCTCGGCAGCGAGAAGGTCTCGGGGCTCGCCCTCTTCGCCGCCGCGGCCGTTTTGAAAGATGATGCCCTCAACGGCAATTTCCTGGGGCATACGTTCGATCCCAAGAACCCGCCGGAGTATGTCGACTTCGGCGACGGCTGCCATCTCGGGCGCAATTTCATCCTCACGGCGCAGACGCTTCCGATCTACGAGACGGCTGCGAAGTACAGGGGCGGTGGGGTGGTCATCAACGGCGAATCGGATGGGGTGGTCACGCCCAAGTACGGCAAGCGACTCCACGGCGTCCTCGTAGGGAGCACTCTCAATGTCATACCCGGAGCCGACCATGGTCTCGGTCCCGATATGCCGTCCGCCGTCGCCATCGCCACCGACTACTTCTCACGAGTCATTAGTCGTTAGTCGATAGTCGTTAGTTGGTTTAGGGGGTTTAGGAGGTTTAGGGGGGGGGCAAACTGGTTGTGCTCACCTTCAACCGCGACACGCGGCAGATAAGCGGCATACGGGAAGAAATGCCTGGGGAAGTTAAGAGTTAGAAATCACCCATGTTTGGTAGACGCGGTTGGTCTTACGACTACGGTTATAACTTGCACTAAGTCCGCCAGGGCGACGCCATCAGCGAAATCATCGACAAGGGCGGGTATTTCTAGAAATTTCGGAACTAATCGGAGTTGAATCTTCCAACTGTTGGCATAGAAGCGCCTTTCCACACGCTTTACATTGTTCCGTCGCTCCGCGACGCAACAAGGAAGTCCCAACCGCAATTGGGAGACAGTCCCCATGGGGTTTTGGAGACGCGGCTTCCAGCCGCGTCAAGTGCGATTAGGCAATTGGGAGACAGCCCCCGTGGGGTTTTGGAGACGCGGCTTCCAGCCGCGTCAAGTGCGCTAAATGTAG
>CAMOCC010000019.1 GCA_946610035.1 uncultured Verrucomicrobiota bacterium | reverse complement strand
CGGCACCTTCACGGCCAGGGGCATTAAGGCGTCGGCCAGCGCTTCGGGCGCGAACCGGCTGAACCTAAACGGTGGACTTCTCGTCCTTGGCGATGTCGGCATCACGAGCTACGGTTCGACGACCATTGGCGTGAATGTCAGCGCCAATTCCGAAATCCGCGCTTCAGCCGCGACGCTGCCGATTTCGCAGGCAATGACGCTTGGTGCGAATACGACCCTTGCGTTCACGAAGGCGAACGATGTTTCCGCGACGACCGTTTCGCTTACCGGCGCGGTCAGCGGCTCCGGCGATATTTCGGTCGGTCCCGGGGTCACGCTTAACCTCGGCACGAACCGCCCTGAAGGCGAAATCTCCATTGACGCGACTACCTCTCTTGAGGTCGTCATGGCGAGCAAGGCGGACTTGCCGGTTCTCAAGGTTTCGTCCAATCCTGCCTCTGTCGTTCTCTACGACACCGACGGCACAACCGTCCTTTCCGGCGCGAATGTCATATATGACGCCGAGGCCGGCACGATTACAGTGCATCCGCCCGTCAACACCTGGAACGTTGCGTCCGATCTCAATTTCGATACGGCGGGCAACTGGTCGTACGGCATCCCCGAGTCGACGCAGGATACGGCGATAAAGGTGACGGGAGATGCTGCGCTCACGATTGCCGGAACATACGAAGCGGCGACTTTGACGGTTTCCGGTTCCGGCGTTGTCGAGTTCTCGGGTGCGGGATCCTTCACGGTCGGCACGCTGTATCTGAACGGCGGTGCGACGCTTGCTCCGAATTCGAAGATATCCGCGACAAGCATCGTTCTGGAGAGCGGAACCGTACTTCGCCTGAAGGACAAGACCGAGAGCTCCGTCATTTCCGGCGCGGGTGCTGTCGAGACATATGGCAACGTCGTGTTCGGTGGAAGCAACCAGTTCACTGGCGGGCTGACTGTTAAGGCTGGAAGTGCGGCAAGTACGACTGCGCAGCAGGGCTTCGGCAAGAACAACTATGGACAGGCCATTGCCAATCTCTCGCGGATTGTCGTCGAAGACGGCGGTAGTCTTGACCTCGCCAATACGAAGGATGCCTGCTACGCGATTACGATTGCCGGCAAGGGCTTGGAGAGCAACGGTGTTTATTCTGGCGCTGTCTTCAACTCAGGCGAAGCGATGGGGTCGGGTAACCGCCAGACTGCATCGCTCACGCTCACAGCGGACGCCATGGTTAAGGTCGAGTCTGGGCATGGTTGGGGTATTGTCAACTCCAGTCACGCTGCTTCGGTGCTTGCGCTCGGCGGTAGGACGCTCACGGTTTCCGGTTCGGGTACTTTCCCGATCGTGAACGCCAACACGGCTAGCGGAACGGCAACCACTGGTATGCTCGTTATGGACGGGGTGAATCTGCAGCTCACATCTACGGCTTGTAACTTCTCGGGCGTGAATGTGGTTGTTAAGGGTTGCGCCTCCGTCGACCTCGAGACGGCACCCTCGGCTCTCGGCTCGCTGAGGCTCAAGCCGTCTACCTCAGGAACGTCGGCGACGCATTGGAATCTGCCGTCGGGATTTGTACCTGCTGTCGACACGTCCAACATCGATGCGGCTAATCTCGCCGTCGGGCAGGTGCTGACGCTCTTTACCGCACCTTCCGCGACAACGCTGACGACTGAGACGATCGCGGTCAAGGCTGGCGGACGCTATACGACGACCATCAGCGGCAACACCGTGACGGCGACGGTCGGTGATGCGCTGTTGTTCAACCCGTTCCTGCACTACGATTTCGAAAACGGCGCGGCGATTGATACAGGCAAGGCGCCGGATTCCCGTACGTATATATCCGGATTCGGGGAGAACAGCGATCCCCTGTTTGTGAATGGCTGCAAAGGCAAGGCTGTGCGAATCCGTACTCCCGGCTACACACCGTACTGGGATACGAACAATCTTGGCGTTTCGCCGTTCGCCGTCGGCGAAGTTACGGTTACGACAGTCGCGAGGATGAAGGAGACGGGTGTGATTCTGTGGGGTCTTGGCAACACGAACAACAGCAACCCTGCGATGGGGCTGATTGCTGTGAATAGCACGACCGCCGCCGTTGTCGCCCGCCGTACGTCTGGAACTGTAGAGACGAATCTCATGCTTCAAGTAACGTCCGATCTCACGAAGGGCTGGCATTTCTTCGCGGTCGTCGCCAATGCGAATGGAACCACGCTCTACGTTGACAGGCTCTCTACTACGACCGACAAGACGGTTTCCTTCGCTATTGGACAGATGGGGCAGTTTGGTTCGTTCCACGGAGGGGCTATCGGTGCCAGCAAGGTTGGTTCCGACGGCTACTACCTCGACGACTGGCGCGTGTACGACGCGGCGCTGACGGCTAAAGAAATTCGGTTGCTTAAGATCGAGCTTCAGCCTGATCCGTTCCGTATTCAGCTGCGCTGATAGATTCTGTTTGTCTATCCGCAGGGGTAGAGAAGCGTTGGACCTAGGGAGCTCAGTTTAGCCCCCTAGGTCTTTGCCTTTACCTCCCGAGCTACATGGCATGTACCTACCGAGGTGGGTGGTGGGTAGCTCGCGAGGTGGGTGGTGGGTAGCTCGCGAGGTGAAGTTGGGGATGGGCGGGGGAGTTGTTGGCGGTTTGATTGCTGACAGGGGAGTCGCTAGTCGTTAGTCGCTAGTCGCTAGGGTCGGATAGGGTCTTTTAGGGTCGGATAGGGACTCGCCCGCCCCGTGTTTTTCATTTTTGCCCGTTTGCATGGGCCGGGAGAATATGGTAGAATTTATTCATGATTACAAGAAATGCCTCTTTCGCCGCCTTGGCGGCATTCGTGTGCGCGACAGCGTTTGGCGCGTACGTAAACCCGGTTGTGGACGCCGACATGTCGGATCCCGACTGCGACACGGCGGACGGGAAGAGCTTCTGGCTCGTGACGTCCAGCTTCACCGACATCCCCGGGCTGCCGCTCTACCGGTCGACCGACCTCGTCCACTGGGAGCTTGCGAACCACGCCTTGAAGTCGTCGCCGAAGGGCGCCGACTTCGGCGTCCGCGGACACGGCGTGTGGGCGCCGGCGATCCGCTTCCACGACGGACTCTGGTACATCTTCTGGGGCGACCCCGACCGCGGCATATACAGGACGACGGCGAAGGACCCGGCGGAAGAGTGGTCCGAGCCGGAGCTGATAAAGCCGGGGCGCGGATTCATCGATCCGTGCCCGCTCTGGGACGACGACGGCTCCTTCCACCTCGTCCACGCCTACGCCGCATCGCGCGCCGGGTTCAACTCTGTCCTGAACCTCGACGGACGCATCGTGTACGACGGCATCCCCGACGGCAACCACACGATCGAGGGCCCGAAGCTCTACAAGCGCGACGGCTGGTACTGGATCTTCGCGCCTGCGGGCGGCGTCATACACGGATGGCAGCTTGCCCTGAGGTCTCGCAGCCTGAAGGGTCCGTTCGAACCGCGCATCGTCCTCCGGAAGGGCGACACCCGGGTGAACGGCCCGCACCAGGGCGCGTGGGTCAGGAAGGCCGACGGCTCGGAGTGGTTCCTCCACTTCCAGGACAAGGGATACGCCGGACGCGTCCTCCACCTCCAGCCGCTTGCGTGGTCCGAGGACGGCTGGCCGGTCATGGGCGACGGCGGCAATCCCGTGTCCGCCTCCGACGCCGCCGGGGACGGTTCGTCCGCGCCGCTTGCCGTAGACTGGGTCGCCGACCAATCGGACCGCCGCATCTTCGAGACTCCCTCGGGGCGCCGCCTCTACTCGGGCGCGACGTACTTCACGAAGATACCCGCCCCGTCGTTCACTGCGACGGCGAATGCGACAGTCTGGGCGAAGGACGGCGAAAGGGGAATCCTCGGACTGGTCCTCGTGGGCGACAGGAACGTCCTCATCGGACTTAAGCCGGATACGGAGAACGACAGGTTCGACGTCGTCCTCAAGGACGGCGACGAAACGAAGCGGCTCGGCCGCATCCCGGCGGAGCGGTTTTCCGCCGGAGCGAGGACCGTGTGGAAGGCGAAGGCCTCCATCGTCGCGCGCGTGGAACCGTCCAAGGACAATCCGAGGGTCGGAGAGGCTGTCCTCTCACTTGGCGAATTCACCTCGAAGCCGTTCCGGATCGAGAACTCGGTATGGCAGGGGCTCAAGATAGGAATGACGGTGGAGGCGGACTTCAGTAAGTCCGGACTAGGCCTCTCGAGCATGGGCTCGATGAGGGATCCGAAGAACCGCCATTCCAACTGGCTCGATCTTGAATCCTTCGAGTTCGCGGTGCGCTAGCGTCGATCCACTCCCCGTCACGGCGTAGTCTAACCGACATATGCCCATCACCGCGCCGCGTAAAAAATACAATTTTGGGGCACATATCCCCCCGTTTTTTTGATATAATACTATCTTCTATGGACAGACTAGATACAGCTATGGCCAAGGCTGCGGTTCTCACCGAGGCTTTGCCTTATTTCATCGACTTCCGCGGGTCGGTCGTGCTTGTCAAGCTCGGCGGGTCCGTGATGGAGGTCGAGGAGAACCTCGATTCGCTCATGAACGACATCGCGTTCATGCGCGCCGTCGGCATCAAGGTCGTCATCGTCCACGGCGGCGGCAAGGCGATTTCGAAGGCGATCAAGGAGTCCGGTCACGAACCCCTCTTCGTCGAGGGCCAGCGCGTCACCGACGAGCCGACGATGGAGATCGTGAGGCGCACGCTCAACAACGTCGTGAACACCGACCTCGTGAGGCGGCTGCTCGCGAAGGGCGTGAACGCGCGTCCGATCCACGGCAACTGGATATTCGGCGCGAAGAAGATCGAGAAGCCCGACCGCGGGTACGTAGGCGAGGTGAAGACCGTAGATGCGCGCGCGGTGCGCGAGATGCTCGACGCGGGCATAATCCCGGTGGTGACTCCGCTCGCCACGGGGATCGACGACAGCCACCTCTACAACATCAACGCCGACCTCGCGGCGGCGGCGCTCGCCAAGGAGCTCAAGGTGCGCAAGTTTGCGCTCGTCTCGGACGTCCCGGGGCTCTTGCGCGATCCGGCGGATCCCGCGACGCTCCTTTCGACGCTGCACCTGAAGTCCGTCGAACAGCTGAAGGCCGAAGGCTCGATCTCGGGGGGCATGCTCCCGAAGATAGAGAGCTGCGAAGACGCAATACGTGCGGGCGTGAAGAAGGTCCATCTCGTCGACGGACGCATGCCGCACTCGCTGCTTTTGGAAATATTCACGCGTGATGGCGTGGGAACGGAGATAACCGAATGAGCAACAAGACACAGGAAATCCTCGAACAGTACAGAAACTCGCTCATGCCGACGTACGCGCCGTCCGTCGTGATAGCGAGCGGCAAGGGAGTGACCGTCCGCGACGTGGACGGCCTCGTCCTCTACGACTTCACCTCCGGCATCGGCGTACACAACGTCGGCCACTGCCACCCCAAGGTCGTGCAGGCCATCCAGGACCAGGCGGCGAAGCTCACTCACTCCTCGAACCTCTTCGCCAACGAGCCCGCCACCCAGCTCGCCGCCAGGCTCGTCGGGCTTTCCGGCCTCGGCGGCAAGGTGTTCTTCGCGAACTCCGGCGCCGAGGCGAACGAGGCCGCCATCAAGCTCGCGCGCAGGTGGGGCGCCCAGAACGGCGGACGCTACGAAATCGTCACCTTCAGGAACGGCTTCCACGGCCGCACGCTCGCTACGGTCGCCGCGACCGCGCAGTCCTGGTGCCAGGAGGGCTACGACCCGCTGCCGGTCGGCTTCGCGTATGCGGACTACAACGACCTCGAGAGCGTCAAGGCGGCGCTTACGGACAAGACGGTCGCCGTCATGGTCGAGGCCGTCCAGGGCGAGGGCGGCGTCACGCCCGCGACGGACGAGTTCATGAAGGGCCTGCGCGCGCTCTGCGACGAGAGGAACCTCCTCCTCATCTGCGACGAGGTGCAGTCAGGCATGGGCAGGACCGGCACGTGGTTCGCCTGGCAGGGCTACGACGTCAAGCCCGACCTCTTCACGCTTGCAAAGTCGATCGCGGACGGCATCCCGATGGGTGCGCTCGTCTCGAACGAGAGGCTTGCGGACGTCTTCACGACGTCCACCCACGCGTCGACCTTCGGCGGCAATCCCGTCGCCGCCGCCGCCGCGCTCGCCGTCATCGACGTCATCGAGGAGGAGGACCTCCTCCGGCGCGCGGTAGAGGTGGGCGCGCTCTTCCGCGAGGCGCTCCAGAGCTTCGTCGACAAGTACGACCAGCTCCTCGAAGTCCGCGGCAAGGGCCTAATGATCGGGCTCGTCGTGGACGGCGACCCGAAGGCCGTCGTGGACGCGCTCAAGGAGCAGGGCATCCTCGCCCTCACCGCAGGCGGCAACGTCGTCCGCTTCCTCCCCCCGCTCGTACTCAAGGAGGAGGACCTCGAGGAGGCGACGGACATGATATCCGATGCGCTCGACAGCATCTTCGGCGAATGACGCAGCTCCCGTTTTTCCACCCGCCAATGCCTCTGATATGATATAATATCATGCCAATGGCAGGTGGAATAACAGATTCCGTATTGGAGGAGATAAGGGTCCGCACCAGTCTTGCGGACCTTGTCTCTTCTTATGGAGTGACGGTTCGGCGCGCGGGCGCGAGCCTGAAGGCGTGCTGTCCGTTCCACAACGAGAAGACCCCCAGCTTCAACATAAACGAGTCGAAGGGCTACTACCACTGCTTCGGCTGCGGGGAGTCGGGCGACGCCATAAAGTTCGTCGAGAAGATGGAGGGCCTGTCCTTCGTCGACGCGGTGAAGAAGCTCGCGGACTCATGCGGCGTGAAGATCGAGGAGACGTCCGATCCCCAGACCGGACGGCGCAAGCGCCTCTACGCGCTCATGGCCGAGCTCGCCCAGTTCTACCGCAGGTGCCTTGTGAAGACCAAGGAGGCGGCGATCGCGCGCGAGTACCTGGAGAAGCGCTCGCTGGACGACGCGACGCAGGAGGAATGGCTCATCGGCTACGCACCGCTCGGAGTCGCGCCGATTCTCAAGTGGGCCGAGAAGTACAAGTACACGCCCGAGGAGTTGGAGGCGGCTGGCGTGATACTGCCGCCGAAGGGTCCGGGCGACCACGGCTACCACCGCTTCGGCGGGCGCCTCATGTTCTCGATACGCGACAGGCAGGGAAGGGTCGTCGCGTTCTCGGGGCGGCAGATTGTCGAGAACAAGAAGTCCGGCAAGTACGTGAACTCCCCCGAGACGTTGATCTTCAAGAAGTCCAACGTCCTCTTCGGCTTCGACAAGGCGGCTGGCGCGATAGCGCGCGCCCCGCACCGCGAGATCATCTGCTGCGAGGGGCAGATAGACACGATACGACTCCACATCTCCGGCTTCCCGACGGCGGTCGCGTCGCAGGGGACGGCTTTCACCGAGGAGCACGCGCGGATGGTGAAGCGCGTGGCGGATGCGGCGGTGCTCATGTACGACGACGACGGCGCGGGGCACAAGGCGACGATAAAGGTCGCCGGGATGCTGCTTGCGATGGAGATGCCGGTCAGGGTCGTGGGGCTGCCGGGAGGGGACGACCCGGATTCCTTCCTGCGGACGCATCCGGCGGCCGACCTGCGGCGGCTCATAGACGGGGCGGAGTCCATAGTGAGCTTCCAGTGCCGCGTCGAGAGGGCAAAGGAGGCGAAGCCGGATTCAATCGACGCGGTCGCGAGGATTTCAAGGGCGGTCTTGTCGACGATTGCGGCGTGTCCCTCGGCGGTACTGAAGGCGAGCCTGGTGGACGAGGCGGCGAAGCTTCTCAAATTGCCGGCCGCGGCCCTTGCGGAGGACCTGGAGAAGGTCAAGGCGGAGACAAGAGGTGGATTAGGGTCATCTAGGGTCGGAGTAGAGTCGAATAGGGTCGACCCTGACATGACCCTAGAAGACCCCAATCCGACCCTAGTCGACCCTAATTCCCCCGACCCCGACTCCGAGCCGCCAGAGCAGGCCGTGCCGCCGCCCGAGCGCGAGACGGCGCTCATGGCCTTCCTGATGGCGAACGAGTACGAGCGGACGCTTGACGGGATGGTGGGGCAGTTCCTGCCGCCGTTCGTGTTCGGACACGACTTCACGCGGCGCTTCGTCGAGACGTGGCGCGACGAGTCCGTACGGGGCGAGGACCTCTTCGGTGCGTTCGCGGACGGACTCGAGGGCACCGAAAGCATGTGGATGGACCGCGTCCTCCTGGAGGCGGGGCGCTTCCAGGAGAGCGGGCTAAAGCCGACGGACATCCTGCAGGATTTCATACGCGCCCTTTGGCGCGACCGTCTGATGCGCGTGAGGGGGAGCCTCCCCGCCGCAGGGGGGCCGGAGGCGGACGAGCTGCGGCTCAAGATATCCCTTGACCTCAAGCGCTTCTCGCAGGCGAGGTGGGCGACCGTCAAGGAGATGATAGACGATTTGATCAAGAACGACATCATAAAAGGAGAAAACTGAAATGGACCTGAAGGAAGCATCATCGAGAATCGCGGCTCAGAAGGAGCTCGTCGCAAACATCAAGGACGAGGTAGGGCGCGTCATAGTCGGACAGGAGAAGCTCATCGACAGGCTTGTCCTCGCGCTTGTGACGAACGGACACATCCTGCTCGAAGGCGTCCCCGGCCTTGCGAAGACGCTTTCCGTGAACACGCTTGCAAAGGCGCTCGGACTCGAGTTCAAGCGAATCTCGTTCACGCCGGACCTGCTCCCGGCCGATGTCGTCGGCACGCTCGTCTACTCCCCGAAGACGGGCGAGTTCACGCCGAAGAAGGGCCCCGTCTTCACGAACCTCCTCCTTGCGGATGAAATCAACCGCGCGCCGGCGAAGGTGCAGTCCGCGCTCCTCGAGTCGATGCAGGAGCGCCAGGTCACCATCGGCGAGGAGACATACCGCCTGCCCGATCCGTTCCTCGTCCTTGCGACGCAGAATCCGATAGAGCAGGAGGGGACGTATCCGCTTCCCGAGGCGCAGGTCGACCGCTTCATGTTCAAGTGCCTCGTCGAGGCTCCGTCCAAGGCGGACGAGCGCCGCATCATGCAGCGCTTCGCCGAGAACGCCGAGAAGCCGCAGGCGAGGACTGTCGCGACGCCTGACGCGATCGCGTCGCTTCGCGCGTCGCTGAACGAGGTCTACTGCGACGAGAAGGTGGGCGACTACATCCTCGACATAGTCTTCAAGACGCGCGAGCGGAACCCACACATCCAGAACGGCGCATCCCCGCGCGCGACGCTCGCGCTGAACCTCGCCGCGCGCGGCAACGCGCTTCTGCACGGACGCCCCTACGCGACCCCGCAGGACGTGAAGGAGGTCGTCCACGACGTCCTCCGCCACCGCATCCTCCTCACCTACGAGGCCGAGGCCGAGAACGTAACGAGCGACATGGTGATCGACAGGATACTCGACGAAGTCCCGGTTCCGTGAGGCGAACATGGCGATCGACGTTAAAGAACTGATGGCCAAGGTGGGGAGGATAAGAATCCTCACCAACAGGCTTATCGACGACCAGCTCGCCGGCGACTACCACTCGACATTCAAGGGGCAGGGCGTCGAGTTCGACGAGGTGAGGCCGTACGAAGTCGGCGACGACGTAAGGTCCATCGACTGGAACGTAACCGCCAGGACCGGAGTCCCCTACATAAAGCGCTACAGCGAAGAGCGGGAGCTTACGATCCTCTTCCTCGTGGACGTCTCCGGCTCGCAGAGCTACGGAAGCCGCGGGCGGACGAAGTCCGAGCTCGCCGCCGAGGTGACCGCGCTCCTCGCGCTAACCGCGATACGCAACCAGGACAAGGTGGGGCTCGTCCTCTTCTCCGACCGCATCGTCAAGTACATCCCGCCCAGGAAGGGCAGGGACAGCGTCATGCGCCTCGCGCGCGAGGTGCTTGCCGCGAGCGAGGACGCCGAGGGCGGGACCGACATCGCGCTCGCGCTCAAGTTCCTGAACGGCGTCCAGAAGCGCCGCGCGGTCGTGTTCCTCGTCTCGGACTTCCTCGAGCCGTCCGAAAACTTCGCAAAGCTCCTCGAGGCGACCGCCCACCACCACGACGTCATCTGCATGAGCGTCACGGACCCCGCCGAGTCCGAGCTGCCCGACGCGGGGCTCGTCGAACTGGAGGACCCCGAAACGGGCGAACTCGTCCTCGTGGACACCTCCAGCGCAGAGGTGCGCAGGGCCTTCGCAGAGAAGGCGGCGTCCGACGGCGAGGCGAGGAAGCGGTTCTTCGTCCGCTCCAGGATTGAGTCCCTGGAGCTCGCGACGGACCGTCCGTACATAGATGAAGTGCGTGCGCTCTTCAGGAGGAGGGCAAGGAAAAGATGACAGGTGCGATACTTTTAGCCGTTGCGATGTCCGTCTCCCGTAACGGAGTCGACCTGTCCGTCTCCTCGGAGACGAAGACGATCGACCCCGGCAGGAGCGTGTTCGTCACCGTGAGCGCCAAGTCGTCCGCCGAGCTGGAGGTCACGCTCCCCGACATCGGTTCGCGACTGCGCGGCTTTTCGTCGTCCGAGGCGTTCGCGGAGGAGCCCGCGACCGGCAAGGACGGCAGGGTGGTGCGGACCGTGAACTGGAAGCTCGTCCCCGAACCTCTCGCGGAGGTCTACAAGATCGCGCCGTTCGCGGTGGACGTGAGGAAGGGGAATGCGGACCTCTCGTTCACGGCGGGTCCGGTCTACTTCGAGAAGCCCGGCGAGCGTCCGCCCGTCACCGGCGGCATCGAAATCGACCCGCGGAAGGACGCTCCGCCGTTCTCGTGGAAACGTTTCGGCGTCTGGTGCCTCTGGGCTGTTCTCGCCCTCGCCGTCGCCGCAGGCGTCTTCCTCGCCGCGCGCTACGCGACAAGGCGCGTGAAGGAGCACTTCATGAGTCCGATAGAGCGTGCATGGGCGGAACTGGACCGCCTCATCGCGAAGGGGCTGCCAGGACGCGGCAGGTACAAGGACTTCTACGTCGAGCTCACAATGGTCGTCCGCCGCTACGTCCAGCGCAAGTACGGCATCCGCGCCCCCCACCTCACCACCGAGGAGTTCCTCAGGGAAATGGAAAATGGAAAATGGAAAATGGAAAATGGCGTCCGCGCCGACCACCAGTCCCCCACTGCCAACTATCAACCGCCAACCACCAACTCCCTCGCTCAATTCCTTGAAAGCGCGGACCTCGTGAAGTTCGCCGGCGTCGAGGCGACGCCCGAGATGGCCGACTCAGCGACGGACAGCGCACGCAGCTACCTCAGGAGCGACGACGCCGCATCCGCGGAAGGGGGTGCGAAATGAACTTTGCGAATCCGTGGTTCCTCCTCTTCGCTCTTCCGCTCGCCTTTGCCGCATGGAGGCTCCTCAGACGCGCAAGGCGAACGGGGATACGCTTCTCGGCTCTCGCGAGGCTCCCCGCCAGGACCGCGGGCTGGCGCGCGAAGGTTGCGGCGGCGACGCCCTTTATGCTGATCGCGGGGCTCGCGCTCCTCGTGGTCGCGGCGGCGCGTCCGAGGACGCCGCTCGCCAACAACGGACGCAACGTGGACGCCATAGCAATCGTCATGACGGTGGACATCTCGGGGTCAATGGCGATACTCGACCTGGCGCCGAAGGACGTCCTCGGGCAGATTCGCGCGTTCGAGAGGTCGGGACGCCGCCTTTCGTCCGCAGACGAGGCGAAGCTCGCGAAGTTCACGCGCCTTGCGGAGGTGAAGAGGGTCTTCTCCGCGTTCGTGGACAGGCGGCCCGACGACTTGATCGGACTCGTCACGTTCGGCGGATTCGCCGAGACGCGCGCACCGCTCACGGCCGACCACCGCGCCCTCCACCAGATGCTCGAGGCCGTCGAGATACCGGGCGCGAGCGAGGAGCAGATGACGGCTGTCGGCGACGGACTCGGCATGGCGCTCGCTCGCCTCGAGAAGTCCGAGCCCGAGTCGAAGGTCGTGATCCTCCTCTCGGACGGCGTGAACAACCGCGGCGCGGTGACGCCGGAGGCGATGACCGAGATTGCGGCGCGGCGCGGGGTGAAGGTCTACTCCATCGGCGTCGGGACGTCCGCCCACTACGCCCCGTTCGTCCAGCAGCATCCGTTCGGCTGGAAGGTCATCGGCGAGACCGAGGGTACGTTCGACGAGGCGCAGCTCAGGGACATAGCGCGAAAGACGGGCGGCAGGTACTTCCCCGTGAACGACGCGGACGCCCTCAAGGAGGCGCTGGAGGAGATCGACAGGCTGGAGACCACGCCCATCGAGGCGGAGGTGCGGACGCTCTGGAACGAGCGCTTCGCGGGCTTCCTCCTCGGCGGCGCCGCGCTTGTCCTCGCGGCGGTCCTCCTCTCCCTCGCCTCGTCCCGCAGACTAGCATAGATGCGTCCTATGGCGAAAAGTGGCGGAAAAGAGCCCCAAAGGCCCTATTCCGTCACTTTTTTGCAGAAATATGAAAATTTCGCCACACTAGCGGTCCGATTTTTGATATACTATCTGCCCGAACTTGAAACATAAAGGGAAGGCCTTTACAGAAAATGAAGCGTGCAGACGTCGACAAGGTTTTGATCATAGGTTCGGGTCCGATTGTCATCGGGCAGGCTTGCGAATTCGACTATTCCGGGACGCAGGCGTGCAAGGCGCTGAAGGCGTGCGGGTACAAGGTTGTCCTTGTGAACTCCAATCCCGCGACGATCATGACCGATCCCGTGATGGCGGATGCGACATACATCGAGCCGCTTAACGAAGAGCGCCTCGAGCAGATAATCGCGAAGGAGAGGCCCGATGCCATATTGCCGAATCTCGGCGGGCAGACGGGTCTCAATCTTTCGATGGAGCTTGCGAAGAAGGGCATCCTCGACAAGTACAACGTCAAGGTCATCGGCGTGAACCTCGACGCGATCGAGCGCGGCGAGGACCGCGAGGTCTTCAAGGAGACGATGCAGAAGCTCGGCATCGACACGCCCCGCTCGGGCATCGTCCACTCCGTCGACGCGGCCGTCGAGCTCGTCGAGAAGGATATCGGATATCCGGTCGTCGTCAGGCCCGCCTACACGATGGGCGGCGCGGGCGGCGGATTCTGCTACAACGTCGAGGAGCTGCGCACCATCTGCGCCCGCGGCCTTGACGCGTCGCTTACGCACCAGTGCCTCATCGAGGAGTCGATCCTCAACTGGGAGGAGCTCGAGGTCGAGGTTGTCCGCGATGCGAAGAACCAGATGATCGCCGTCTGCTTCATCGAGAACATCGACGCGGTAGGCGTCCATACGGGCGACAGCTACTGCGCGGCGCCTTTCCTCACGATTTCCAAGGAGCTCCAGGACCGCCTGCAGCGCGACGCCTTCAAGATCGTCGAGTCTATCGGCGTGATCGGCGGCACCAACGTCCAGTTCGCCCACGACCCGAAGACGGGCCGCGTCGTCATCATCGAGATCAACCCGCGCACATCGCGCTCCTCCGCGCTCGCATCCAAGGCGACCGGCTTCCCGATCGCGCTCGTCTCCGCGAAGCTCGCGGCGGGGATGACGATGGACGAGATACCGTACTGGCGCGACGGCTCCCTCGAGAAGTACACGCCCGACGGCGACTACGTAGTCCTCAAGTTCGCGCGCTGGGCCTTCGAGAAGTTCCGCGGAGTCGAGGACAAGCTCGGCACGCAGATGAAGGCGGTCGGCGAGGTGATGTCCATCGGCAAGACGTACAAGGAGACGTTCCAGAAGGCGATCCGCGCGCTCGAGCGCGGCAGGGCCGGGCTTGGCTTCGTGAAGGACTTCCACGAGAAGTCGCTTGACGAGCTTCTGAAGATGCTTTCCGTCGCGAACTCCGAGCGCCACTTCCAGATGTACGAGGCTGTCCGCAAGGGCGCGACCGACGAGCAGATATTCAAGGCCTGCGGCGTCAAGGCGTGGTTCGTACAGCAGATGCGCGAGCTCGTCCAGCTCGAGGAGAGGATTCTTTCGTACAAGGGCGCTGCGTTGCCCGACGACCTGCTCGTCCAGGCGAAGAAGGACGGTTTCTCCGACAAGTACCTCGCCCAGCTCCTCGGCGTCTCCGAGAAGTCGATCCGCGACCAGCGCAAGAAGGCCGGTTGCCGCGAGCGCTGGTTCGCGGTGCCCGTCTCCGGCGTCGAGAACAAGGCCTACTACTACTCGACCTACAACGACGTCAAGCCCGACGCCGATCCCAAGCGCGCCGCCGCGTTCCACGAGGCTGTCGCGTCGGACAACAGGAAGAAGGTCATGATCCTCGGCGGCGGACCGAACCGCATCGGGCAGGGCATCGAGTTCGACTACTGCTGCTGCCACGCCGCGATGGCTCTGCGCGAGATGGGCTACGAGACGATCATCGTCAACTGCAACCCAGAGACCGTCTCGACCGACTACGACACGTCCGACAAGCTCTACTTCGAGCCCGTGACGGTCGAGGACGTGCTCCAGATATACGAGGCCGAGAAGCCCGAGGGCGTGATCGTGCAGTTCGGCGGGCAGACCCCGCTCAACATCGCGCGCGGACTCCAGGAGGCCGGCTGCAGGATTCTCGGAACGTCCGTCGACTCGATCGACGACGCGGAGGACCGCGACCTCTTCCACTCGATCATGGACAGGCTCGGCATCCCGATGCCCGAGTCGATGATGGCGAGCGACCTCGACGGCGCGCTCAAGTGCGCCTCGAAGCTAGGCTACCCGCTCATCATCCGCCCGTCCTTCGTCCTCGGCGGTCGCGGCATGGAGGTCATATACGACGAGATCATGCTCCGCGAGTATGTGGACAAGGCCGTCGGCGTGACGCCCGACCGTCCGCTCTACCTCGACCGCTTCCTCTGCCACGCGATGGAGTGCGAGGCGGACGCGCTTTCCGACGGCAAGGACGTCTTCATCCCGGCGATCATGCAGCACATCGAGCTCGCGGGCATCCACTCCGGCGACTCCGCCTGCGTCCTGCCTCCGGTGTCGATTCCCGAGGAGAACAAGAAGACGATTCTCGAGTACACGCGCAAGATAGCGAACGAGCTGAAGGTCGTGGGACTCATGAACATGCAGTTCGCGATCGAGGACGGAAAGGTTTACGTCATCGAGGCGAATCCGCGCGCGTCGCGCACGGTCCCGCTAGTCTCGAAGGTCGCTGGCACGCAGATGGCGCGCATCGCGACGCGCCTGATGATGGGCGAGACGGTGAAGTCCCTCGGACTCGACAAGGACAAGGTCATCCCGTACCACGGCGTCAAGGAGGCCGTCATGCCCTTCGAGAAGTTCCCGGAGGTCGATCCCGTCCTCGGGCCTGAAATGCGCTCGACGGGCGAGGTCCTCGGCCTTGCCGAGACGTTCGGCCTTGCGTACTTCAAGTCGCAGGAGGCCGCGGGCTCGCCGCTTCCGACGGAGCCCGGCAAGCTGCTCGTCTCTCTTTCCGAGAAGCCGGACGACGCGGTGCAGGCCGTGAAGAACTTCGTGAAGCTCGGCTTCGAGGTCGTCGGCACAGAGGGAACGATTGCGTTCCTGAAGTCCAAGGGCGTCGAAGGGTCCGTCATCGCAAAGATCGGCGAGGGACGTCCCGATGTCCTCGACGCGATCAAGAACCGCGAGGTCAAGCTCATCATCAACACGCCTTCCGGCCGCCGCGATGCGCGCGCCGACGACTGCCGCATCCGCCAGGCCGCGATCAAGTACAAGGTTCCGTACCTCACGACTATCGCCGCCGCGGTCGCAGCGTCCGAGGGCATTGGAGCCGCGATGAGCGGGCTCGGCGAGGTCAAGAGCCTCCAGAGCTACCACGCCTCGATCCGCTGAGCGCCCCGCCGACGCAGCAAACCGTCGCGTTCCAGACGGAGCGCGGTGGAAACATGATATAGAAGAGACACGACATGATGGACAAACACTACGACGCTAAGGCCTCAGAGGCCAAATGGTATCCGTTTTGGGAGAATAACGGCTGTTTCCACGACGAGCCCGACGGGCGCACGCCATATTCGGTCGTTATTCCGCCGCCGAACGTGACAGGCATACTCCACATGGGTCACGCCCTCAACCAGACGATCCAGGACATCCTGGTGAGGTGGCGCCGCATGCAGGGGAGGAACACGCTTTGGCTGCCCGGCACCGACCATGCCGGCATAGCCACGCAGAACGTCGTCGAGAAGGCGCTCAAGAAGGAGGGCAAGCGCCGTCAGGACCTCGGGCGCGAGGCCTTCGTCGAGCGCGTCTGGGAGTGGAAGAGGCAGTACGGCGGCACGATCGTCCATCAGCAGCGCATGCTCGGCAACTCCACCGACTGGCGGCGCGAGCGCTTCACGTTCGACGACGGCTGCAACCGCGCCGTCCTCAAGGTCTTCAAGCAGCTCTTCGACGAAGGCCTCGTCTACAAGGGCAACTACATCGTCAACTGGTGCCCACGCTGCGGCACGGCCCTCGCAAACGACGAGGTCGAGCACGAGCCCAACCACGGACACTTCTGGTACATCAGGTATCCCGTCGTCGGAAGCGCCAGGGGCCAGTCCGGAGAGCCCTACAAGGACTACGTGATGGTGGCCACGACCCGCCCCGAGACGCTCCCCGGCGATACCGCCGTCGCCGTGAACCCGAAGGACGAGCGCTACGCGCACCTCCTCGGCAAGACGGTGGTCCTGCCGCTCACGGGGCGCGAAATCCCCGTCATCGCCGACGACTACGTGGACCGCGAGTTCGGCACGGGCATCGTGAAGATCACGCCCGCGCACGACCCGAACGACTTCCTCGTCGGCAAGCGCCACAACCTCGCCGAGATCAACATCATGAACGGCGACGGCACGATGAACGAGCTCGCCGGCGCGAAGTACGCCGGGATGGACCGCTTCAAGTGCCGCGAGGCGATCGTCGCGGACCTCGAGGCCGGCGGCTTCCTCGACCACATCGAGGACCTCGACAACCAGGTCGGGCACTGCTACCGCTGCCACGAGGTCGTCGAGTCGCGCCTCTCCAAGCAGTGGTTCGTGAAGATGAAGCCGCTCGCCGAGCCCGCGATCGCCGCCGTGAAGTCCGGCGAGGTGAAGTTCGTCCCCGACCGCTGGTCGAAGATCTACTACAACTGGATGGAGAACATACAGGACTGGTGCATTTCCCGCCAGCTGTGGTGGGGCCACAGGATTCCTGCGTATTACTTGAAGAATGCAGATTCCGCCGGAGGGGTTCGGGGAGATCGCTCCCCGTCCGTTCCCGAAGACCTGGTCTTTGTCGCGGAGACCGCCGAGGAGGCGCTTGCACAGGCGAAGGCGAAGACGGGCAACGACGCTCTCACGCTCGCCGACCTCGAGCAGGATCCGGATGTGCTGGACACGTGGTTCAGCTCCTGGCTCTGGCCGTTCGAGACGCTCGGCTGGCCCGAGAAGACGAAGGACCTCGACTACTACTACCCGACGGCGGACCTCGTGACCGCCCAGGACATCATCTTCTTCTGGGTCGCCAGGATGATGATGGCGGGCATCCACTTCATGGGCAGGCCCCCGTTCAAGAACATCGTGATCCACGGAATCGTCCGCGCGGCTGACGGCTCTAAGATGTCGAAGTCCAAGGGCAACTCGCTCGATCCGCTTGAACTCATCAACCAGTACTCGGCGGACGCCCTGCGCTTCTCGATCGCCCTCATCACCTCGCTCGACTGCGATACGAAGGTCAACAAGGAGAAGTTCGAGATCGGCCGCAACTTCACGACGAAGATCTGGAATGCGGCCAGGTTCATGGAGATGCAGGAGCAGGCGCTTGGAAACGGGGAACCGGCCAGATTTGATGGCCGAACTGCGTTCGACCAAGCCCAATCCCTCTCCGCAGACGACCGCCACATCCTCGTCGCGTGCGACAGGGCGTGCCGCAAGGTCAACGAGATCCTCGAGAACTACCGCATCCAGGACGGCGCTCTCGCCGTGTACGACTTCTTCTGGACGCAGATCTGCGACTGGTACGTCGAGTACGTGAAGGACTCGCCCAACAAGTCCGTGTCCCTCGCGATCCTCCGCGACGTCTTCTGGAAGGCCCTCCGCCTCCTCCACCCCTACATGCCGTTCGTCACCGAGGAGGTCGCGCACCAGCTCGGCTATCTCAAGGATGGCGAGACGATCATGCGCGCGGAGTACCCGACCGGCTATACGGACGAGGAGAAGGCGAAGTGGGGCCTTACCGACGGGCTGTACGACTTCGTCGAGGCGAAGCGCGAGGCCATAACGGCGCTCCGGGCCCTCAGGGCCGAGTACAAGGTCGCGCCTTCGACGTTCGTCAAGGTGACGCTCGCGGTCGATGCCGACCACGAGAAGTCGGTCGCCTCCGAAATCCCGTCCCTGAAGCGTGCAATGCGCGCCGAGTCGGTTGAGATCGTCGAGGCGGGCAGGGACCTTCCGATGCCCTCGAAGATCACGAAGTTCGGCACCGTCTACCTCTCGCTCGAGGGACTCGTCGACAAGGCCGCAGAGTCGAAGCGCATCGCCGGAGAGCTCGCGAAGCTCGCGGGCTTCATCAAGGCGTCCGAGGCGAAGCTCGCGAACGCGAACTTCGTCGCCCACGCGCCGCAGGCCGTCGTGGACGAGGCGAAGCGCAAGCTCGCCGAGAACAAGGACAAGGTCGCCCAGCTCGAGAAGCTCGCAAAGCTCTTCGCATGATAGCCTACGTAAGAGGGACGCTTGAGGAGAAGGAACCGACCCGCGCAGTCGTAGAGGCGGCGGGGGTCGGCTACGAGCTCCTCATCCCTCTTTCGACCTACGACAGGCTCCCCAAGACAGGCGAAGAGGTGAAGCTCCTCGCCTGCCACTGCGTCCGGGAGGACGACGAAATCCTCTTCGGCTTCGCAACCAGGGCCGAGAGGGAGCTCTTCGCGAAGCTGACAGCCGTCAGCGGTGTGGGGCCGAAGATCGCGCTTGCGATCCTGTCCGGCGGGAGCGTCGGCGAGCTCGCGCTCGCCATCGCCTCCGGCGGGGCCAAGCGGCTTTCGTCCATAAAGGGAGTCGGCAAGAAGACGGCGGAGAAGATCTGCATCGAGCTGAAGGACAAGGTGAACGCAATCGAGGCGCTCGCCGCAACGCAGCGCGGCGGACGCGGCGGGGCCGATTCCGCGGCGCCCGTCCTGCATGATGCGATCCTCGCCCTCACAGCGCTCGGCTTCAACGACGAGACCGCGAACAAGATGGTCGGCGCGGCGATTGCCGAGAATCCCGACGCCAAGGACACCGAGACGATTGTGAGGCTCGCGCTTTCCGGGAGCCGGAAGTGAGACGTATCGTCCGCATTTCGCGCGGACTCCTCTCCGGCGCGTTCTTCCTCCTCTACGGACTCT
Source organism: uncultured Verrucomicrobiota bacterium (assembly GCA_946610035.1). Taxonomy (GTDB): domain Bacteria; phylum Verrucomicrobiota; class Kiritimatiellia; order RFP12; family UBA1067; genus UBA1067. The sequence goes on along the minus strand of CAMOCC010000019.1, from coordinate 22,758 downwards.
TCGCGCTTCCCTTCGCACTGGTCCTTCCTCTCCCGATTGTTTCGAAGCGCAACGGAAGGCGCATAATAAGGTTCTTCTACCGCTGCTTCGTGTTCCTTGCGCACGTCACCGGGCTTTACACCGTCGAATTCGCGGGCGGCGCGACGGCGCGCACGGCAGGCGGCACGGGACGTGTCGTCGTGATGAACCACGTCTCTCTCATCGACATATGCGTCCTGCTTGCGAACCTGGGCGACGCGGTCTGCATTGCGAAGTCGGCTACGGCGCGCAATCCGTTCCTGGCGGCGGAGGTCAGGAAGCTTTTCATAGCGAACGACGGCGGCGGACCCGCCGAGCTTGCGGAGGCGGCGGAGTACATCAGTGCGGGAGTCGACGTCGTCATATTCCCGCAGGGGACCCGCGGCGGCGCGAAGCTGCGCCGGGGCGCGGCGAGGCTCGCCCTTGCGACGGGCGCGAGGATCGTCGCCTACAATATCGCGTACGATCCCGTAGTCCTCGCCAAGGGACAGCCTTGGTGGGACGTGGGGGACCGCGTGATCCGCATAAGGCTGGAACGCCGCGGAGAGCTGGCGCCGGAGGGTCCGAACGACAGGCCCGCGGCGGTCGCGCTCACGAAGCGCATCGGTGAATTGATAGGAGCTGCGGAAGGATGAAGCGAACTGATGTCGAGGGCCGGACGGACTCGTATTCCGTCAAGATGCGCGCCTCAAGAGACGGAGTGCACGTTTCGGGTGCGGAGAAGATAGTGCCTGCGACGTCGGTGCCGCGCACCGTCTCCCAACTAGCCGAGCGCGCACTCAGCCATCCAAAGGGCGTGCCGGATTTCGTGAACATCAAGATTGAGCGTCCGGGCGAACTGCTGCACCTCAAGTCGCTGACGGTGACGACGAACGTGACGCATACCGCCGAAGAGGGGCGTGCTCGTGCGGCGGAGCTTCTTAAGTCGGCGGGCGTGGAGCGCATGGACGAGATAATGGATCTCTTCTGCGAGACGTACTCGATGCGCGGGGCGATGCTGCTGGACGCGGACACCCTGGAGCGGCTGGAGCCGGACGCCGGGCGCGGCGTCCGCGCGACGTACATGGACGATGCGGAGTCGCTCCTGCGGGGCTCCGCAGGCGGGAAGAACCACTACGCCGAGGCGGTGGTGCTTGCGACCAAGGTCGCCAACGCGCCCGGGATAGTTGGCGAGATATGCGTCTCGGACGATCCTGACTACGTGACCGGCTACGTCGCCACCAGGGACATCGGCTACCAGCGCATAACCGTCGTAAAGGAGAGGGGCGACCCGTCGGGCGGGAGGATATTCCTCTATCGCGGACCTCGCGACAAGGTCGGCGAGACGATTCGATTCCTCGAGAAGACGCCCGTCGTCGTCGATGGCGTTCCCGTTCTCGGGGCGGCGTCCCGAGAGCGCAGGATGGACGGCCTCGCCGCCGAGCTGGATGCGCGGCGGTCCGCGGGGCTTTGGCGCAGATGCAGGACCCTCGCATCGCCGACGGGTCCGACCGCCGTCGTGGACGGACGCGAGCTCGTGGTCCTCTCGTCCAACGACTACCTGGACCTTGCGCGCGATCCGCGCGTCGTCGAGGCGTCCGCACGCGCCGTCCGCGACTGGGGCGCGGGCTCCGGCGGATCGCGCCTCACGACGGGTACTCAGCCTCCGCACGTCGCCCTGGAGCGCCACCTCGCGTCCTTCAAGGGGACGGAGGATGCGATTCTCTTCGCGACGGGCTACATGGCGAACGTCGGCGTCGTGTCGGCGTTTGCGCGCAAGGGCGATGCGGTGCTTTCCGACGAATTGAACCACGCTTCGATAATAGACGGCTGCCGCCTTTCGGGGGCGGACGTCGTCGTCTACCGCCATGCGGACATGGACGACCTCGCCCGCAAGCTCGCATTCTGCCGCGAGCACAGGAGGAGGCTCGTCGTATCGGACGCCGTCTTCTCAATGGACGGCGACATCCTCGACCTGCCGCGCTTCCTTGAAATATGCCGCGCAAACGATGCCTTTTCGATGATCGACGAGGCGCATTCGACAGGCGTCCTCGGCGCGACCGGAAGGGGGATCGTCGAGCATTTCGGGTGCGGACACCCCGACATCACGCTCGGTACGCTGTCGAAGGCGCTAGGCTCCGAGGGCGGGTTCGTCTGCGGCTCCCGCCTCGTCGTGGACTACCTCCGCAACGTGGCGCGGTCCTTCATCTTCTCGACGTCGCCAGGGGCGGCGGCTGTTGCGGCGGCGGACGCGGCGCTCTCGGTCCTCGAGGCGGAGCCGGATCGCGTGGAGAGGCTGAGGGGGAACGTAGCCTTCTTCACGGACGAACTCGCGCGCGGAGGCGTGAGCGCTAAGACGCCGTCCGCCATCGTTCCGATTCCCGTCGGCGACGAGCAGAGGGCGCTTGAGGCGTCCGCCGGACTCGAGGCTGAGGGCTTCCTAATCCCTGCGATTCGCTATCCGACCGTTGCGAAGGGCTCGGCCCGCCTCAGGGCGGCCGTCATGAGCGCGCACACGCGCGAGCAGCTCTCCGCCGCCGCCCGAGCCATCGCCGAGCTGTCTGCGCTGTCGCATCCGCAACCAACGCATTGAGAGCGATCTTCATGCGTTGGCTGTGCCCACAACCAGATTGTTGAGCAAAGGCGCCGCGAAATGTGATATAATAGTGGGCACAGAAAGGAAACTAGGGAATGAAGATTCTTGTTACAGGCGGCGCCGGCTTCATCGGCAGCCATACCGTGGTCGAACTGTTGAACGCAGGGCACGAGGTCGTCGTCGTCGACAACCTCTGCAACAGCTCGAAGAAGTCGCTCCAGCGCGTGAAGAAGATCACCGGCAGGGACGTGAAGTTCTACAAGCTCGACATCCGCGACGAAAAGAAGCTCAATGCGATGCTCGACAAGGAGGCTCCTTTCGGGGCGACGATCCATTTCGCCGCGCTCAAGGCCGTCGGCGAGTCGACCAGGATTCCGCTCAAGTACTACAACAACAATCTCGGCGGCACGTTTACGCTCCTCAAGTGCCTCGGCGACCACAACTGCAAGAACATCGTGTTCTCCAGCTCGGCGACGGTGTACGGCGACCCCAAGTCCGTGCCGATCCGCGAGGACTTCCCGACGCCCGGCTGCACGAACGCCTACGGCTGGACGAAGCTCATGATGGAGCAGGTCTTCAAGGACGTCCAGAAGGCCGATCCCGAGTGGAACGTCATCCTGCTCAGGTACTTCAACCCGATCGGTGCGCACAAGTCGGGCCTCATCGGCGAGGATCCCGCTGGCATCCCGAACAACCTCCTTCCGTTCGTCGCGCAGGTCGCCATCGGCCGCCGCCCCGAGCTGAGCGTGTTCGGCAACGACTATCCGACGCCGGACGGCACGGGCGTCCGCGACTACATCCACGTCGTCGATCTCGCGCTCGGGCACCTCAAGGCCATCGAGAAGATCGAGAAGAACCCCGAACTCGGCCTCAAGATCTACAACCTCGGCACAGGGCACGGGTATTCCGTCCTTCAGATCGTCAAGGCGTTCGAGAAGGCGTCTGGTCGCCCGGTGCCCTACAAGATCTGTCCGCGACGCCCCGGCGACATCGCCGAGTGCTGGGCCGATCCATCGCTCGCCGCCAAGGAGCTCGGCTGGAAGGCTGAGCGCGGCATCGAGGAGATGTGCGAGGACGCCTGGCGCTGGCAGGAGAAGAATCCGTACGGATACGAGAAGAAGCCCGAGTGACGGCGATCGAGTACATCCTTGACGGATTGGAGGCCGAGCTCGCGCTGGAGCGCGAGCTCGGCAACCGTGTTTTTGAAATAGACCGCTCGCTCCTTGTTGATTTAGGGTCGGATAGGGTCGGTTTAGGGTCGGATAGGGTCGGAATAGGGTCAGGTAGTGATACCAACCACCAGCCACCAGCCACCAACCACCAATCACCAGCCACCAATCACCAGCCACCAGCCACCAACCACCAATCACCAGCCACCAACCACCAGCCACCCACCCTTTGCTTCCTGCACGACAGGCCGCTTACTCAGGCGGGTGTGGACATGATGGAGAAGATTACGTCCGCATTGAAGCTGGAACCGTCGTCGGCGCCCGTCGTGGACGCTACGCCGATGCCGAAGGCGAAGGTGTACATAATCCTCGGCTCGTTCGCCTTGAGGAAGTGGTTCCCCGGGCGGAACCTCTCGCCAGGGCAGCACTTCCGCACGGATTCCGGCGCAGAGGTTTTCGTCACATACTCCCCCAACTACATTCTTCGCTATAAAGTAGTCACTCCGGCCCTCGTTAAGATCAAACAGTCCATGTGGACGACAATCAAGCAGGCGGCCAGGGCCGCAGCGACCTAATCGCTCCGACGGCCTGGACAACCATCTACCAACTACCAACTCGCAACCAGCCATGCTAAACGAAAAATGCAGAATCCTTGAACACGTCGAAATCGGTGCGGGATACCGCTACATCGTCTTCGACGCGCCTAAGATGGCGGCGGCGCTTACGCCCGGACAGTTCGTCCACGTTAAGGTGCCCGCCCTCGAACCTAGCGCACTGAGGCGTCCGTTCAGCGTCTTCGACGCCGAGGACGGCAGGGTGACGGTGCTCTACAAGGCTGTGGGACGCGGCACTTTCGCCCTCAATGGCGCGAAGGTGGGCGACGAGGTGAGCGTACTGGGTCCGCTCGGACACGGCTTCCCCGTCAAGTGCGCGGGCGTTCCGCTCCTCGTCGGCGGCGGATACGGCGTGGCGCCGCTCCACTTCCTCGCGAAGCGGCTTCCGGGCGAGAAGCGCCTCTTCATCGGCGGACGCACGGCGGCGGACCTCCTTGCGCTCGACAAGTTCGCCGCGATCGACGGCGTCAAGGTCTACACGGCGACGAACGACGGCAGCGCGGGCGTGAAGGGGCTTGTCACCGATCCGCTGGACGACGTGCTCATCGAACTGCGCGGCGAGGCGAGGAAGTTCGAGCTTTTCGCGTGCGGACCCGATCCCATGCTCAAGGCCGTCGCCATGCGCGCGACGGGGACCGGTTCGCCGGGATGGATTTCGATGGACCGCCACATGATATGCGGCGTCGGCGCGTGCTACGCCTGCATACAGAAGACCGTCCGCGGCAATTCGCGTTGCTGCATCGAGGGCCCGGTCTTCGCCGCAAAGGACCTGGTCTGGTGATTGGTGATTGGAGAATGTTATCAACCACCAACCACGAATCACTAGCCACCAGCCACCAACCACCAATCACCAACCACCAATCACCAACCACCATGATCGATACAAAAGTCAATTTGGGAGGACTCGAGATGGCGACGCCCGTCGCCACCGCGAGCGGGACATTCGGCTACGGAACGGAGTACATTGGAGCTGTCGACTACTCGAAGCTAGGGGCGGTCACGGCGAAGGGGATTCGCGTGGACCCCTGGCCGGGGAACGCGATGCCGCGACACGCGGAGGTTCCGGGCGGGCTCGTGAACGCCATCGGACTCCAGGGAACCGGCGTGGAGCACTTCCTCAAGTTCACCGTCCCCTGGTATGCGCAGAACGTGAAGGTGCCGATGATCGTCAACATCTGGGGCGGGTCCGTCGACGAGTACGCCGCCGTCGCGCGCAGGCTCACCGAGGCGGCGCATCCGTCCATCGGCGCCCTTGAGATGAACGTGAGCTGTCCGAACGTCAAGGCGGGCGGACACACCTTCGGGCAGGATCCGAAGGTCCTATCCGAGGTCGTGTCGGCCGTCCGCAAGGCGACCACTCTGCCGCTTCTCGTGAAGCTCGCGCCGAACGTCCCGTCGATTGCGCCGTACGTGAAGGCGTGCGAGGACGCGGGGGCGGACGCTCTTTCGCTCATCAACACGATACCGGCGATGGTCATCGACATCGAAAGGCGGCGTCCCGTCCTCGCGAACGTGACGGGGGGGCTTTCCGGACGCGGCATCCACCCCGCCGCGGTGAAGCTCGTCTACGACGCGCACAAGGCGACCAAGCTCCCGATCCTCGCGATGGGGGGCGTCTACGAGGCGAAGGACGCGATAGAGTTCATGCTCGCGGGCGCGACGGCTGTCGCGGTGGGGACGGCGACGTTCAGCGATCCGGACGTCGTAGCGAAGGTCTGCGACGGGATTGTCGCGTACTGCGGGCGGCATGGCTTCGCCTCCGTCTCCGCGCTGACAGGCGCACTGGAAGTGTGATATAATATATCCGCCGTGAAGATCATCTGGAGATACATATTCCGCGAATTCCTCGTGCCGCTGTGCTACTGCCTTGTCGGCTTCGTGGGGATTTACGTTCTTTTCGAGTTGTTTGGTTCGTTCTCGCGCATGACGGCGGCGAACCTCTCTGCCGGGGAGGTCGCGGAGTATTTCGCGGGGTACCTGTCGCCGTTCTTCCACTACCTTGCGCCGGCCGCGCTGATGCTGGCGACGATATACACGATGTGGAACTTCAGCCGGCACTCGGAGATAACTGCCATGCGCGCGAGCGGGATAGGCCCCGCGACCATAGCGCGTCCGATCCTCTTCGGAGCGCTCCTCCTCGCCGCCTTCGTCGCATGGGTGAACGAAGGGTACATGCCGGACCACGCGCTCTGGGCGAAGCGGCTCAGGACGGCGCGCTTCAAGGCCGAGGAAGCCATGCGCGTCGGCGCGCCGAACTTCAAGGACACGCGCCACAACCAGTCGTGGGTCGTCGCGGGCGACCACGATGCGTCGTGCGCTCACTTCACCGACGTGCGCATCACCGTGGTCAACCCGGACGGCACGGGCGAGCGCGTCATCACGGCGGAGAAGGCGGACTACCTGGACGGCGAGTGGTGGCTCACGGGGGCGAGGACGATCCACTATGCGACCGACAAGTCCGCCGAGGGCGAGAAGTCGTTCATGTCCGTCGCCTCGCCGACGCCGGAGCTGGAGAAGCTCGACTTCCGCGTGTTTCCCGAACTGAAGGCGCGTCCGGCGCAGATACAGATGCAGTCCGACGGCGCGCAGTACATCTCCTCGCGGGCCAAGCTCAGGTTCCTGAGGCGCAATCCAGATTTGACGGACGACATGCGCGATTCGCTCATGTACGACACCTGGGCGCAGATACTCTCGCCGCTGGCGTGCCTCGTGATAACGCTGCTCTCCATCCCGGCCGGCATATCCTCCGGACGCCAGGCTGTCTTCTCGGGCGTCGTCGGGGCGCTCGTCATGTTCTTCGCGTACTACGGACTCGTCATCGGGTGCATGGTGCTCGCGAAGACCGGGCTCATGCCGCCTGTCCCCGCGGCGTTCGTCCCGCCGGTCGCCTTCAGCGTGCTCGGGGTGTACCGCTGCATGCGCCCGCTGCGCCCGACGCTGTTTTTGACGGGGCTGTACTTCGCCCTCGTCGCCGTCTATGTGGGCATTGCGTGGCTCCTTGTCCGCAAGCTGGGCATGGACGCCGCCATGGCGCACGTCCTTGCGGCGACGCTTCCGGTGGCCGGGGCCGCCGTCGCGTCGTTCCGGCTCGGAAGGGGGCTGTAGGCTTCGGACTGAACCTCGCGGCCTCCTGCGCCGTTTCAATGATCAGTATGCAGAAACTAGTAGAGATATTCCTCAAGGGCGGCCCCGTGATGTGGCCGATACTCGGCCTTTCGGTCCTGGGCTTCACCGTGATCGTGTGGAAATGGCTCGCGTTCAGGTCCGGCAGGAGGACAGCCAAGGGCCTAGTCGTCGTCTCGACGATAATCACGGCGGAGCCGATGCTGGGCATCCTCGGGACGGTGACGGGGATCATGCAGACATTCGGCGCGCTCAACGGCGCGGACGGTGCGGCCAATCCCCTGGCGGCGACGGCCGGGATCGGCGAGGCGCTGATAACGACGGCGGCGGGGCTGGTGGCCTCGCTGCTGCTCCTGTTCCCGTACAACTGGCTTGACGACCAGGTGGAGGACCAGAAGGCGACATGAGAAGGAGGCGTAGAGGCGCGAGGCTGGAGATGACGTCGCTTATGGACGTCATGTTCCTCGTGCTCGTCTTCTTCATCTACTGCATCTTCGACATGGCCGTCCACAAAGGCGTGAAGGTCGACCTTCCGTCCGCGGCCGGCGTGCCTGAGAAGGGCGAGCGGATCGTGGTGACGATACTGCCGGACGACTCGCTGCAGTTCAACGGCGTACCTGTCGACAGGGACGGCGTGCTCGCGCGCATAGACGAGCTGCGCCGCGTCAACATGGACCTGCCTGTGCTCGTCTCGGGCGACAGGCGCGCCTCGCTCGGCACGGGCATAGAGCTTCTCGCCGCGCTCAAGAGGGCGGGCGTCGAGAAGGCGAGCTTCCAGGTAAGCGGCGACGACCAGTCCGGTCGGGGTGCGAAGTGAAGCGTCTCGCCGCCGCCTTTGCATGCGCAGTCGCGGTGCACGCGGTGCTGGCCGCATGCCTTGCGGCGCTGCTGGCGTGGTGCGAGCCCGAGGTGGTCGGCCCGGAGCTGGACCTTTCAAGCGTGGAGTTGAGCCTTGCGGAGAAGGAGTCCGCTGACTCGCCCCCCGTCGTATCCCTCCCCGCCTCCCCGCCGGCCGAGTCCGCGCCCCCGCCGCCGCAGGAGCCCCCGCCGCCGGAGGCGCTGCCGCCGCCCGATCCCGAGGCCGCGCCGCCTGACGTGGACGCGCCGGCGCTTCCGGACCCGGAGCCGGAGGCGCCGCCCAGGATGGATTTGCCCGAGCCGAAGGCGGAGATTGTGAAGGACGCGCCCGCGAAGGAGGAGCCCGACGAACGGGACCGCCCCGAGCGGGAGCCTGCGGCTGAGCCGTCGCCGCCCGTGGAGGCGCCGCAGCAGGCGAGGGTGGACGTGCCGCCGTCGCCGAGGCGTACGATACGTCCGAAGTATCCGCGCGAATCGCGCATCAGGGGCGAGGAGGGGGACGTGCTCCTCGAGTTCGAGGTGGACGCCTCCGGCGCGGTCGCGGGCGTGCGGGTCGCGCGCTCCAGCGGCTTTCCCGCGCTCGACGCGGCTGCGGTCGAGGCGGTGCGCGACGCGCGGTTCACGCCGGCGAAGTCCGGGAGGCGCGCCGTCGCCTCCTCCGCGCGCATAACGCTCGAGTTCAAGCTCAAGTAGCGCCAACCGCCGTGAATTGGGTAATGACCTTTGCGACCGGTTTTGGTATAATATCCGAATCATGAAAGCAAAAGCCATCTCCATCGCCGTAATCGCATCCGCAGGATGCGCTCTCGCAGCCGTGAACGACCCCGCAGCAATGTCCCGCGCAAGGGAGATTCTGGGGAAGATGACACTCGAGGAGAAGGTCTCGCTATGCGCGGGATCGGGCACGATGTCGCTCCCCGCTATTCCGCGCGTCGGAATCGACGCCGAGTGGCAGATGTCGGACAATTCGCAGACCGTGCGCGCCGACATGGAGCGCTGGACTTGGGACTGCATCTCCACCAACGACGAGGCGACGGTCCTCCCGAACCTCTCCGCCCTTGCGTCCACTTGGAACACCGGCCTCGCCTCGCGCTACGGCCACGTGATGGGCGAGCAGGCGCGCGCGCGCGGCAAGGACATGATGCTCGGCCCCGGCGTGAACATCATGCGCACGCCCCTCTGCGGACGCAACTGGGAGTACTTCAGCGAGGACCCCGTCCTCGTGTCCAGGCTGGTCGTCCCCGAGATCAAGGCCTTGCAGTCCCACGACGTCGCCGCCTGCGTGAAGCACTTCGCCGTCAACAACCAGGAGAACGACCGCAACAACAACGACGCCATCGTCGACGACAGGACGATGAACGAAATCTACCTCCCCGCGTTCCGCGCGGCCGTCAAGGAGGCGGGCGTGTGGACGCTCATGACGAGCTACAACCTCTGGAACGGCGACCGCTGCTCCGAGCACGACTATCTCCTGAAGGGCATCCTCCGCGAGCGCTGGGGCTTCGACGGACTCATCGTCACCGACTGGGGCGGGCAGCATTCGACGGTCAAGTCCGCCCTCTCGGGCGCAGGCGTCGAGATGAACCGCGGTTCCGACATCCGCTACCTCGCGAACCCGAAGGCGGGGACCTACCCCCTTGCGGAGGCCGTCAGGAAGGGCCAGGTCCCCGAGTCCGTGGTCGACGAAAAGGCCATGCGCACGCTCTACACGATGGTCCGCTCGAAGTTCCTCGACCCGGCCGGGCGCGCGGGCGGCGAGCGCCTCACCAAGAAGCACCAGAGCGAGGCCCTCGCAATCGCCGAGGAGGCGGTGACTCTTCTCAAGAACGACGGGGGGACGCTTCCGCTCGACCCCAGGAAGGCGAAGAAGATACTCGTCGTCGGCAAGCTCGCGGACACCGAGATGACGAAGAAGGGCTGGAGCGCCGAGGGCAAGCCCCTCTACGAAATCACCCCCTGGAAGGGCCTGAAGGAGTACTTCGCCGGTAAGGACGTCGCTCTCGAGCGCTTCCCGCTCGTCGCGTCCGACGGCGCGGACCGCGTACACCCCGTCATCGAAAGCTCCATCGGGACGTTCGACACGACGGCCGTCGACTCCGGCATGAGCGTCCGCGCGTGGGAGACCACGTGGTACAGCGGGACTCCTGTCCCCGAGGGGACTCCTTTCAAGACCGGCTTCGCGCGCCAGCCCGGCTTCGACCTCGGCACGGCCGCGCCGCTTGAGGGCATGGACTCCAACAAGTTCTGCGTCGTCTGGCGCACCAAGCTCCTCGCGCCCGAGACGGGCGACTACGCCTTCGCAAGCGCCCTCGACAAGCGCGGAGGGTCCACGATCACCGTCGACGGCAAGGTGATCGCCAGTGGACGCGAGACGCGCGGCGTCTCGGGACAGATCGCCCTCGAGGCGGGCAGGGTCTACGACTTCTCCGTGAGCTACGAGGGCGACACCGGCGAGCACAAGATCGCCTTCGGATGGCAGCTCCCGTCCGAGCGCGGGACGCTCGCGGACCTCAAGGCCAAGGCCGCCGACGCCTCTGCCGTCCTCGTCTTCACCGGCACCGAGGTCGGACACGGCCGTGCGCTCGAGTGCGAGGGCGGGGACCGTCCCGACATGAAGCTTCCCGACGGACACGACGAGGCGATCGCGGAGATCCTTTCGTGGAAGCTCCCCAACGTCGTCGTCATCAACCACTCCGGCTCGCCGATGGAGATGCCGTGGGTCGACGACTGCCCGACGCTCGTCCAGCAGCCCTATCTCGGTCAGGAGGCCGGCCGCGCCCTCGTGCGCGTCCTCTTCGGCGACGTCAACCCGTCCGGTCGTCTCCCCTGCACCTGGCCCCGCCTCCTCTCGCAGACGCCTGTTGCGATGGCGGGCGAAATGACGCCCCTCCACTCCATCTACAGCGAGCGCTTCTACGTCGGCTACCGCTGGTACGACAAGAACCTCATCGAGCCCATGTTCCCGTTCGGATACGGAATCGGCTACACGACGTTCGAGTGGGGCAAGGCGTCCGCCTCCATGGCGGACGGCAGGATCACCGTGGACGTGTCCGTCGCCAACACCGGTTCCGTCGCGGGCAAGGAAGTCGTCGAGATATTCGTCGCCTATCCGGGCTCGAAGGTCGAACGCTGCGTCAAGGAGCTCAAGGGCTTCGCCAAGACAGGCCTCCTCGCCCCCGGCGCGAGGGAGACCGTCAAGGTCGAGTTCACGCTGCGCGACCTCGCCTACTGGGACGAGATGGAGAGCTGCTTTGTGACGCCGGCCGGCGTCTATGAGATCCTGGCATGCGCTTCCGCAGGCGAGACGCGCTCGCGCGCGGTCGTCAACGTGCCGGAGACCGTCGCGTTCCGCGACTGAAGGACGATATGAAAAAGACTCAGCTGGAAGACGAAATCAGGCAGGTGATACTCTCGTCCGTCGAGGTGGACGGTCTCACGGCCGCCGACATCGGCTCCGACGTCCCGCTCTTCGGCGAGGGCGTCGGGCTCGACAGCATCGACGCGCTCGAGATCGGGGCCGCCCTCAGGAAGAAGTACCAGGTCAAGTTCAAGGCCAATTCGGACGAGAACAGGGAGCATTTCAGGACTGTGTCCACCCTGGCGTCGTTCATCGCCGCAAACGCCGGCATACCACTGGAGGACTGAAGACATGAAGACGAAAGAGGAGATTCTCGCCGCGATAGCGGACACCCTTGAGGCCGAGTTCGAGTGCAGTAGGGAGTCCCTTACCGCCGACGCACGCCTTTTCGAGGACCTCGACCTGGACAGCATCGACGCGGTGGACCTCGTGGTCCGCCTCCAGAACCAGACGGGCCTCAAGGTCAAGGCTGAGGACTTCAAGTCGATTCGCACGCTTGGCGACGTCGCGGACGTGATAGTCCGCCTCCAGGGCGAACAGTCTAAATGAAGCGGGTCGTACAGGCGGTCGTGTCGATAGCCGTCGTCTGGGCGATATACAGCCTCCGGGCGAACGTCTGGTTCCGCCTGTACCCGGTGATGGTCGTCGCATGCGTCCTGTGCGCGTTCGCCGCATCCCTTTGCAGGACGCCGCTCGTCGAGGTCTTCGCCCGCAGGATGGGCGAGCGCCTTGACGGAAGGGGCGTCGCCTACTGCCGCAATGTGACGCGGGCATGGGTGGCGTTCCTGACGGCACACCTCGCGGTCACCGTCGCAACGGTCTTCATGTCCTACGAGGCGTGGGCGCTCTACAACGGCTGCATCGCCTACGTTCTCATGGGGCTGATGTTCGCCGGCGAATGGATCGTCAGAAGGAGGGTGCGCCGTGCGTGAGGTCGTATTCGGAACCTCCGGCTCGACCGGGGCGTCCAAGAGGATCGTGCGGACCGAGGAGTCGCTGCGGGCGGACGCCGCGGCGCTCGTCGCGGCGTTCCCCGAGATATGGGCGGACGCTCCGCGCGTCGTCGCGACAGTGAGGCCCGAGCACATGTACGGCGCACTGTGGCGCGTCCGCGCACCCGAGGCGGCCGGGAGCCGCGTCGAGGACGCGGTCGTGACGTCCGTCGAGGAGCTCGCCTCCCTCGCCTGCAGCGGAGAGGGGGCGATCCTCCTCGTGACGACGCCCTCCTTCCTTGAGAAGGCCCTCGCCCATCCCGACTTCGCCTCGCTCAGGGGCCGCGTGAAGGACGTCGTGACGTCCGGGAGCCTCCTCCGCGCCGAGACGTCGCAGGCCGTTCGCGAGATCCTCGGAATCTCGCCCTTCGAGATGTACGGTAGCACCGAGGCGGGGTCCGTCGCGTGGCGCAGGCAGTCCGCCGGACCTGAATGGACGCTCGTCCCGGGCGTGTCGGCCACAGGCAGCCGGGAGAAGGGGCTTGCCGTCGATTCCCCGTTCGCGATGGAGAGGCCTTTCGTCATGGCGGACGCGGTGGAGTTCACGTCGCCGGACCGCTTCCTCCTCCTCGGACGGCTCGACCGCCGTGTGAAGATTCTCGAGAAGTTCGTTTCCCTTCCCGCCGTCGAAGCGACGATGGAGTCCCATCCGCTCGTCTCGCGCGTCCGCGCCGAATCCTACGGCAGCGGAGTCGCCCGGCTCGGCGCATTGGTGGTCCTTTCCCCCGCAGGCGCGGCGGAGCTGGCGAAGGGGCGCTGCTCGGACCTCGCCTCGCGCCTGCGCCGCGACCTCCTCGAAGCCGTCGGAGAGTCGGCCTTCCCGCGTCGCATCCGCTTCGTCCGCGAACTCCCGCACAACGAGCAGGGGAAGACAACCGCCGCGGCGGTGCGGAACGCGCTCGCCGCCTGGTGCGCGGAACCCGCGGTCCTCTCATGGGAGGAGTCGGCGGACGCATTGGCGGCGCGGCTTTCCTTCCCTCCGGACCTATCCTGCTTCAAGGGGCACTTCCCCGTGTTCCCCATCCTCCCCGGCGTCGCCCAGCTTTACTTCATCCGCCACTTTGCAAGGCAGGTCTTCCGCGACTATCCCGAATCGTGCGTCTTCAAGCGACTCAAGTTCCAGAAGATAATCGTCCCCGGCGAGGAGGTCTCGCTCTCGGTCAAGCGCCGCGGGGAGGGCTCGTTCGAATTCGAGATCGCGGGGCCGAACGGACGCTGTACGTCCGGCGTCGTGGAGGGGGCGCCGCAATGATTTCACGTCTCGCAGCCATCGCCGCATTCGCCTTCGTCCACGCCGCCGCCGCCATGACGATACCGTCCACTTGCGAATCGGCGCTCAGGCGCGCGCTTGACTCCGACGCCGCATGGAGGATGGAGCGGAAGCTTGCGGGTTCGACCGCAACGCTCGTCTCGACTGGCGTCGTCTCCTGCGCCGCCGGAAGGGGGATCGTCTGGGACGTCAGGCATCCGTTCCCCTCGACCGTCACGATGACCACGAACGAAATGGCGTTTGCGGACGAGGACGGACGCCGCGTGAAGCCGCTGAAGGACCTCCCGCACTACGACGACGTCCGCCGCGAGACGGACGCCTTCCTCGCCGGCGACCCGAAGGCCTTCGACGGTGCGTTCACCGTGGAGACGAGGTTCCTCGACGACGGGAGGTGGACGCTCCGCTTCGAGCCGAAGGTCGGGGATATGAAGCGGCTCGCCGAGTCCGTCGAGATAACAGGCGGCGCGACTGTCGACAAGGCCGTTCTCAAGTCGGCCGACGGAGGCGTGACGACGCTCGTCTTCACAGAGCTCGCACGGCGCGGACACCTTCTCTGGAAGGAGTGACCGAAGGTGCCTTCGAAGCGCATTATCTTCGCCGTCCTCGCGCCGATCGCCCTCGCAGCGCTTGCGGCCGTAGCCTTCGTCTCGAAATCCGTCGCCGTCCGCACTTCACTGGAAGACCTTGTCGGCGACGCAGTGAAGGCCGTACCCGAGGCGGTCCGCGCGAAGTCGTCCGCCATGGTCCCGGTCCTCGTGTCGTCGCCCGATGCGGCCGCTGCGGCGGAGTCCGCCCTGGCCCTCGCCACGAGGCTCCCGACGAACGACTGCGAAGCGGTCCGCTGCCGCGTCGATGCGGACGGCCTCGGGGACGTCCTCGACTTCGTCGCCGCCCACGGGGCGGGCCTCGTATCTCCGTCCGCGCGCGCCGACCTTGCGACGCCGGAGGGACGCGCGATGATCGCAAGGCGCCATGTGAAGCGCCTCTTCACAGATCCATCGCCGCCGCTGTTTCCGGTCGCGGTCGATCCGTTCGGACTCTCCGAGGACTACGTGAAGTCGCTTGCGTCGTCCGCCCAGGCGGGCTGGACGCCGAGGCGCGGACTCCTCACGGCGGAGACTAACGGCGTCACAGCCGTAATGCTCGTCATGGAACTGAAGCGCGAAGTCGCGTCCGACGCGGACAGGCTGATGGACTTCAAGGCGCGCCTCGACGAGGCGTTCGCCGCGTCCGCCCGCGAGGGCGTATCCTTCGCCGCATGCGGGGTTCCGCTCCACACCGCCGTCACTGCGGCGAAATGCAAGCGCGAGATCGGGGCGCTGTCCGTTGCGTCCGTCCTCTTCATAATCCTCCTCTCGCTTTTCGCCTTCGGCTCGTGGCGCTGGCTGCCGCTTCTCGCCCTCTCCATTGCGACGGCCGCGCTGGCGGGTTTCGCCGCGCTCGCCGTATCCTTCGACTCGATCCACTTGATGACGATAGTCCTCGGGACCACGCTTCTCGGACTCGTCGTGGACTACTCATTCCACTGGCTGTTGCGCAGGCGCGGATGCAATCGCCAAGTCGTTAAGTCTCTTGTCGTATCGTGGGCAACCACGGAGGTGAGTCTGCTGCCGCTTCTCATGTCGTCGCTTCCAGTGCTGCGCCAGAGCGCGGTGTTCCTGGGGACGGGGCTCGCCGCCGCGCTGGCGATGGTGCTCTTCGGCTACCCGAGGGAGGCGAGGGACGAAACGGACGACGACGGGCCGTCCGCAATCTGGCTCGCAAGCCGCAATCGTTTGGTCAAGACTGTAGCGGCGCTCGTCGCGGCGGCTGCCGGCGCCGGACTATGCTTCGTCCGCTTCGCAACCACGCCGGAGTCGCTGTATCGTTCGCCCGCAGACATCGCCGCCGCCGAGCGCTTCCTCGCGGAGCGCAGCGGCGCCGCCGACGGCGAGCGCGGCACTTTGGTGATCGGCGGCGGAAGCCTCGAAGAACTCATCGCCAAGGAGGAGTCGCTTGCGATTCCCGAAGGGACGCCGCACCTTTCCGCGCTGATTCCGTCGCTCGCCGTGCGGCGCGCCGTTGCGCAAGACGTCGCAAGACTCTACGCGGAACAGGGCGAGGCGCACGCGGCGGCGCTTGGAATCGCCGCGCCCGCCGCGCCGCGGCCGCCGGAGGCGATCGGGTTCGGGGAGCTTCCGGCGGTCGTCGCACATGCCTTCGTCTGCGGGGATTCGCTTGTGGTGCCCTCGGTGGAGCTAGGGTCGATTAGGGTCGGAGTAGGGTCGGATGGGGTCGGAGAAGGGTCGGATAGGGCTGGAGAAGGGCAGTGCGGGGTTGAGTTCTTCCAGCCGAGAAGGCGCCTTGCCGAGGTGCTGACGGGATGGACGCACGAGACTTTGAGGAGGCTCGGGTTTTCGCTTTGCCTCATGCTCGCCATACTCCTTGCAATATACCGCCGCCACGCCCTCTCCGTCCTCGCGCCCTCGCTCCTCGCGCTCGCCGTCGTCGGATCGGCGCTGGGCTGGATGGGACGGAGCGTCAACCTCTTCCACCTTCTCGCGTCCTTCCTCCTCGTCGGAATGGGAATAGACTACGCCGTATTCCTCAGGGACGGAGGCTTCGCCGCGCTCAAGCCCGCCGTCTGCTCTCTTCTCACGAGCCTGGTCGGCTTCGGACTCCTGGCATTCGCGTCCTTCCCCGTGGTCGGTGCCTTCGGCTTGACGCTCGGCGTCGGACTCCCCGTGGCCTTCCTCGCTGCGTTTGCGACGGCGGTCGAAAGGCGGCCCGAGCATGGGGAGAAGACGGAGCACGGCGCCTCGCCTCTCGGCATGGAGACGCTGTGGCTCGTATACCGCGTGTTCGGACTCGGCGCGCTCCACCTCCTCGCCTCGCTTGTCGGGGCGACGGTGTGGCTCTTCTCCGGCGGTGTGAGGCGGGCCTCGCCGCGCATGGCGAAGACCGTCGCCTTCACTCGCTCGCTTTCTGACAAGCTTGTCGTCATGGCCGAGGGCGGACGGCTGCCGGAGGTCGTTTTGGACGGCTCGCGCGATGCGGAGGCGTTCGTCGCGGACGTCGAGGCGCGGCGCGGAGTGTTCGTCCTCTCGTCCCATGTCGGCACGATAGAGGTCCTCGCCGCGCTCGGGGAATGCGACGTCGTCTTCCATGCCTGGATGGAGTTCGATCGCACAGGCGTCTTCAACCGCTTCTACCTCCGCCACGCTAAGCGCCGGAAGGTCGTCATCCATCCGATATCGGAGTTCGGCGCGGGGACTGTCTTCGCGGCGGGAGACGCGCTCGACAGGGGCGATTCGCTCGTCATGGCGGCGGACCGCACCTTCGGGCGCGTGCGGCGCGTGACGGCGCGCGGACGCGAATTCGAGCTCGCGGAGGGGGCGTTCCGCCTCGCCCGTGCGCTGGAGCATCCGGTCTACTTCGTCGCATGCGTCGAGGAGCGCCCCGGGCGCTACCGCGCAATCGTGAGGCGGCTCAAGGACGACGTGAACGGCATGGCTGCGGGGTATGCCGACGCACTCGCCGAAGTTTCAGGCGAATATCCCGACCAGTGGTTCAAGTGGGGGAGTTGAAGATGAAAGGGAGATACCTTCTGACCGATTTGGGAATCGTCTCCGCGCTCGGATGCGGAGTCGAGGAGACGGCTTTGCGATTGAAGGCCGGCGACACGTCCGTCATGAAGCGGACCGACTGTGTGCTCGCGGACGGCGAATCGACCTTCTTCGGCTTCGCCGCGATGGAGGAGTCCGCCTTCGCCGGTGCGCCGACTCGCGTGGGCGCGCTCCTGGACGCTGCGATGTCGCAGATCGCGCCAGCGCTTGCGCGGCTTGAGCTTGCGCCTGAGCGGATCGGCGCGGTCGTCGGCAGCAGCAATTCGACGATGGAGGAGTTCACCTCCAATCCCGACAGGATCGACATGTCCTATCCCGCCGGGCGGCTGGCGGAGAAGTGGGGCGTGAAGGGCCCGGCGTGGGTCGTGTCGACTGCGTGCTCGTCGAGCGCGAAGGTGTTCGCGTCGGCAAGGCGGCTCCTCGCGGAGGGGCTGTGCGACGCCGTGGTGGTCGGTGGCGCGGACGCATTCACGCGTATTGTCGTGAACGGATTCCACTCCCTGGAGGCGATGTCGCCGCGATTGACGCGTCCGCTCGCCGCGGACCGCGACGGCATAAACCTGGGAGAAGGCGCGGCGCTCTTCATCATGCGCAGGGCCGGTGGGGGCGAGGAGGGGATCGCGCTCCTAGGCGTCGGCGAGACGTCGGACGCGTACCATCTCACGGCGCCCGATCCGGAGGGGCGGGGCGCGGAGGCTTCGATGCGCGCGGCGCTCGCCGATGCGGGGCTCGCGCCGTCCGATGTGGACTACATCAACCTGCACGGCACGGGGACGGTGTACAACGACTCGATGGAGTGCGCGGCGGTACGGCGCGTCTTCGGGGACGGCGTACCGGCCTCCTCGACGAAGCCGCTGACGGGGCACACCCTCGGCGCGGCCGGCGCGATAGAGGCGGCGCTCTGCTGGATTGCAATGCGCGACGGCGCATTCGCGCCGCCGCACGCCGTCCTGGAAGTCGACCGCTCGCTTGCGCCTTTCCCGGTCCCCGGTGTGGGCAATTCGACATACGTCCGGACGGCGCTTTCCAACTCCTTCGCCTTCGGCGGAAGCAACGCGACGCTGGTTCTCTCCTCCCGGCGGGACTAGGCGGTCTATGCCGCATTGACGCGGCCATGACGCTTTGATATACTGAAAGGCATGAAAGTGAAGTCATTTGCAATCCGCATCGGCGCGTGCGCAATAGAGGTTGCGTGCGCGGGGTGCCGCATTCTCGAAACCGGGTACGGGGACGACAACGTCGTCGTCCGCACTTCGACGGATGCCGTTTCGTCTGCCACCGGCGCCGTAAAGTCAACAGTTGCGTGGGCGGGTGCGTCGATACTCTCCTTCGCCGACGACATGGGTCCGGACGAGCAGGCGTACTGCATCCGCTGCGGCGAGCTGGCGGCGTCCGCCTACCGCAACAAACCCGACTTGCCGGAGGGCTTCCGTCCGCTTTCCGCCGACGCGGTGGCGCGGCTCGGCCTCCCGCAGGGGCGCTACAGCTACGAGGAGGCGACCGGATATCTGGAGGACGTGGATGGCACGGGCTTCGGTGCAAGGCTCCTGGAGTCGTCCGGCGGCTCTGAGGTTGTCGTGTCCTACAGGGGGTCGAACGCGCCCGGCGAGGATGCGGACTGGGCGCAGGACTGGCTTGTCGACGTCCAGCAGGGCGGCGGGGGCCTGCCTGTGCAGTACGTCCGCGGCGCGGAGGTGCTGGCGGCCGTGAGGCGCGCCTACCCTGAGACGCGTGTGTCGGTTGCGGGACATTCCCTCGGCGGCGGCATAGCGGCATACTCCGTACTGGAGCTTCCGTCCGTGGAGCGCGTCATGTGCCGCACGTACAATGCGGCGGGCATATCCGTCATAAGCCTGCAGTCGTTCGCGCGCGAGCGCGTAGAGGGCGCGAAGTCCGTAATCGCCAACGTGCGCAGCAAGGGCGACCCCGTGTCGGCGATACCGGGGACGCAGCTTGTCGGCGCGATCTACGAGGTGGACAACCTGCGCTTCGCCAACCACTCGATCGACGGACTGCTCGTAGACATGCGCAGAAGGGCGGCGGGACGGCGCGCGGGATGGCTCAGGGACTTGATGGACGATTGACGGATCAAACTCCGAATGGCGCGAGTAAGGCGCCATGCGTCGGGCAGGGCGGTGTGGGACATGCCTGTAGGGCGGACTGCCCGACATGTGACATTTTGACCCAGTGTGACACGCCAATGTCCCAGTTGCACAGGGTTGAGTGTCCCAAAACATCCTTGGCACGCTATCTGCTAGTATCTTTGCGTCGCCCCAGTAAGGCGGCAGAGAAGGAAGAAAAAGACTATGGCAAAGGTACTTGGAATTGACCTCGGAACGACGAACAGCTGCATGGCCGTCATGGAAGGCGGCGAGGCGACGGTGATTCCGAACAAAGAAGGCGCGCGCACGACGCCCTCTATCGTCGCATTCACGAAGACGGGCGAGATTCTCGTCGGCCAGGCGGCGAAGCGCCAGGCGGTGACGAACCCGAAGTCGACGATATACTCCATCAAGCGCTTCATCGGGCGCAGGTTCGACGAGATGACGGACGAGATCAAGATGGTCCCGTATGAAGTCGTCCGCGCGGCGAACGGCGACGCGGCCGTGAAGGTGAACGACAAGGTCTACACGGCGCAGGAGATTTCCGCGATGGTCCTCCGCAAGCTGAAGGAGGATGCCGAGGCGTTCCTCGGCGAGAAGATCACCGAGGCGGTCATCACGGTTCCGGCGTATTTCAACGACCAGCAGCGCCAGGCGACGAAGGACGCCGGCCGCATCGCAGGTCTCGACGTCAAGCGTATCGTCAACGAGCCGACGGCGGCCTCGCTCGCGTACGGCCTCGACAAGAAGAAGAACGAGAAGATCGCGGTGTACGACTTCGGCGGCGGCACGTTCGATATCTCGGTGCTCGACATCGGCGACGGCGTCTTCGAGGTGAAGGCGACGAACGGCGACACGCACCTCGGCGGCGACGACCTCGACCAGGCCATCATGAAGTGGATGATCGAGGACTTCAAGGCGCAGCAGGGCATAGACCTCTCGCAGGACATGATGGCGCTGCAGCGTCTGAAGGAGGAGGCCGAGAAGGCGAAGTGCGCGCTCTCCAGCGCGACGACCTACGACATCAACCTGCCGTTCATCACGGCGGACGCGACGGGTCCGAAGCACCTCGCCACCACGCTCACCAAGTCCAAGCTCGAGACGCTGACGATGGACCTCGTGAACAGGACGAGCGAGCCGTGCCGCAAGTGCATGGCCGACGCCGACCTCTCGACGGTTGACGAAGTCGTCCTCGTCGGAGGCCAGACGCGCATGCCGCTCATCCAGGAGAAGGCGAAGAGCCTCTTCGGCAAGGAGCCCCACAAGGGCGTCAACCCCGACGAAGTCGTCGCCATGGGCGCGGCGATCCAGGGCGGCATCCTGAAGGGCGAGGTGAAGGACGTGCTCCTTCTCGACGTGACGCCCCTCACGCTCGGCATCGAGACGCTGGGCGGCGTGCTGACCCCTCTCATCGAGCGCAACACGACGATCCCCGCGAAGAAGTCGCAGGTGTTCTCGACGGCGGCGGACAACCAGCCGGCGGTGACGATCTCGATCTTCCAGGGCGACCGCAAGATGGCGCGCGACAACAAGTCGCTCGGCAACTTCAACCTCGACGGCATCCCGCCCGCGCCGCGCGGCGTCCCGCAGATCGAGGTCACGTTCGACATCGACGCGAACGGCATACTCAACGTCTCGGCGAAGGATCTCGGCACCCAGAAGGAGCAGAAGATCACGATCACCGCGGCGGGCGGCCTCTCCAAGGAGGAGATCGAGAAGATGCGCAAGGACGCCGAGGCCCACGCGGCCGAGGACGAGAAGCGCCACGCCGAGGTCGAGGAGCGCAACAAGGCGGACGGACTCGCCTTCCAGGTCGAGAAGACGCTGAAGGACTCCGGGGACAAGATCTCCGCCGACAAGAAGGCCCCCGTCGAGGCGGCGCTCAAGGAGCTGAAGGACGTCCTCGCCAAGAACCCTCCCGCCCCGATTGCGGACGTGAAGGCGAAGCAGGAGGCCCTCATGAAGGCGATGGAGCCCGTCGCGCAGGAGATGTACGCCTCGGCCCAGCAGAACCAGCAGGCCGGCGCGGGCACCCCGCCCCCGGGCGCCGGCACCCCTCCGCCGAACAACGGCGGCGAGGCGAAGAAGGGCGGCGACGACGTCGTCGACGCGGACTTCACGATGAAATAATTTGTCGAAAGCGGTCGAAAGCGAACGACTGCAATCGACGGCAATCGAATAAACAAAGGAGAATACATAAATGAAAATCAGACCCCTGGGCGATCGCGTTCTCGTTGAACCGATCGAAGAGAAGGAACAGACCGTCGGCGGCATCATAATCCCCGATTCGGCCAAGGAAAAGCCCATGCAGGGCAAGGTGCTCTCCGTCGGCAAGAAGACCGACAAGGACGGCAAGGAAGTCGCCTTCGACGTCAAGGCTGGCGACACGGTCCTTCTGCCCAAGTACGGCGGCACTGAAGTCAAGGTCGACGGCAAGAAGCTGCAGCTCGTCAGGGAGGAGGACCTCCTGGGAGTGATTGAGAAGTAAAAGGAACGGACGGGGAACGGACGGGGGAGACCCGTCTCCCCCGCACCCCCACAAAAGGAATTGGAGAAATCATTATGGCTAAGCAAATCAAGTTCGACGCCGAAGCGCGTCAGAAGATACTCGCAGGCGTCGAGAAGCTCTCGAACGCCGTCACCTCGACCCTCGGCCCGTCCGGCCGCAACGTCATTCTCGACAAGAAGTTCGGCTCGCCGCAGATCACCAAGGACGGCGTCACGGTCGCCAAGGAGATCGAGCTTCCCGATCCGTTCGAGAACATGGGCGCCCAGATGGTGAAGGAAGTCGCCTCGAAGACGAACGACGTCGCGGGCGACGGCACGACCACGGCGACGCTGCTCGCGGAGTCCATCTACCGCGAGGGCCTCAAGAACCTCACCGCCGGCGCGAACGCGATGGCGCTCAAGGCCGGCATCGACAAGGCGACGGCCGCCGTCGTCGAGTCCATCGCCAAGCAGGCGAAGAAGGTGAAGAGCGCGGACGAGATCGCCCAGGTCGCGACGCTCTCCGCCAACGGCGACGAGGAGATCGGCAAGATGATCTCCGAGGCGATGGACAAGGTCGGCAAGGA
>CAMOCC010000018.1 GCA_946610035.1 uncultured Verrucomicrobiota bacterium | reverse complement strand
CAATAAAATCAGGCATGCGACTCATTTCAGGGGTTAAAAAGTGGGGATATTCCAGCATAGCCTTTCGGGGTAGGATAGCCAGAGGGAGAGGAAGAGGGGTAAAATTGTTTGGAGACGCGGCTTCCAGCCGCGTCAATCGAGTGATTGGTTTACGAATACTTTAGCGCATTTGACGCGGCTGGAAGCCGCGTCTCCAAACCTCACGGGGACCAATTGCCTCAAGCCAAGTTTTGTGCAAAAACTCCGATGAGCCATCATTTTAGCCGTGTAGAACGTGTAGAGCGTGTAGATAGGAGGCGCGCTCGGCGATCGCGCCCTACCAGCGGTTGGGACTTCCTTGTTGCGTCGCGGAGCGACGCAACCCCCTGCAAATAAACCCCAAAGGGACTGTCCCCAATTGCACTTGGCGTACTTGACGCGGCTGGAAGCCGCGTCAATCAAGTGATTGGTTTACGACTACTTTAGCGCATTTGACGCGGCTGGAAGCCGCGTCTCCAAACCTCACGGGGACCAATTGCCTCAAGCCAAGCTTTTGTGCAAAAACTCCGATGAGCCATCATTTTTGCCATGTAGAACGTGTAGAGCGTGTAGATAAGAGGCGCGCTCGGCGATCGCGCCCTACCGGCGGTTGGGTCTTCCTTGTTGCGTCGCGGAGCGACGCAACCCCCTGCAAATAAACCCCACGGGGACTGTCCCGAATTGCACTTGGCGCACTTGACGCGGCTGGAAGCCGCGTCTCCAAAACCCCACGGGGACTGTCCCCAATTGCACTTGGCGCACTTGACGCGGCTGGAAGCCGCGTCTCCAAAACCCCTCGGGGGGTCGATGGCATACATCTCGCCTTGAGTATGATGCGAAAGTCGATATGCCAATCTTGACGAAACGTGATCGCTACTTCCTCGGTTCCGGGGCGGTTCCCTTTGAACCGCGCTGCGGGGGCTTGGGCATGAACGGGTTGCTGGCGCCGTCGCCGTTCGCCTTGATGCGGGCCGTCTCATAGCCTATGACCGCATTGCGGCCCTCCAGATTCGACCCGTCCATCGCCTTGACCTGGACGAAGGAGTCGTCCGAGACTCCCTCCTCGACTAGGACTGGCTCAAGCGTCCCGTCACCCTTCTCGAACCAGAGCTTCGGTCCGCGCGGCACCTCGCCCCGGACCCTGTCGCGATCCTCCGCCTTCGGGCGGAACCTCAATGCCGCCGCCGAAACGACGGGAACGTCCTCGGCCCTCGCCGTCTCGATGGCGAGCGTCGCCGTCATGCCGGGGAAGAGCATCTCGTCCGGGTTCTCCGCCTCGATGATGACCGGGAACGTCACGACGTTGTTCGTCGTCGTGGCCGCCTTGCGGATCTGCTTCACGCTGCCATTGAACTGCCTGCGGTAGGCGTCCGCCGTGAAGGTCACGGACTGCCCGATCTTGATGTTGCCGACGTCCGCCTCTGGTATCTTCGCCTCGATCCAGACAGTCTTCAGGTCCTCGGCTATGGAGAGGACGGGGACGGCGTTCATGGACGAGACGACCGTCTCGCCCTCCTCGACCTTGCGGTCGATCACGACGCCGTTCACCGGCGAGACGATCGTGCAGTATTCGAGGTCGGCCTTCGCCTTGTCCGCCGTCGCCCTGGACTGCTCGACCGAGGCCTCGGCGCTCTTGAGGTTCGCCTTCGCCTGCTCGACGGAGGCTTCGGCCCTCTCCAGCGACTCCTGGGCGTCGTCGAGGTCCGCAACGGGCGCCATGGCCTTGGCGACGAGCGCCTTCTTCCGCTCGAACGTCTTCCTTGCGAGCGTCAGCTCGGCCTCGGCGGACTTCAGCGACGCCCTGCGCACCTCGACGTTCGCCTCGTTGACGTGCAGCTGCGCGACGGCGCTCTTGTACGAGGCGTCGTAGACGAGCGGGTCGATGAGAGCTACGACCTGTCCGTTGGTGACGGTCGAGTTGTAGTCGACGAAGAGCTTTATGAGCTTGCCGTTCACCTGCGCGCCTACGGGGATGCCGCTCGAAGAGTTGCGCGGCGTCACCGTCCCGGTCGCCTCGACGGTCCGGATTACGTCCGTCCTCACCACGGGGGCGGTCCTGAACGACACCTTCCCCTTCTCGTCCCCGCCCTTGCATCCCGCAAGCGCAACCGCCGCAGCGACTGCGGCCCAGCAACAGACTCGATTCATCAGTTCTCCTCCTCAGGGGTTACTTCCTCGTGGTAGTCCGGGGCGGACCCCACCAGCTTCAGTATGTGGGCCTCCGCGATCTGCCCGCGATAGAAGGCCCGGACGCGGTTCCCCAGTGCGTCCGCATGGTCGGATACGGCGTCCGTGAAATCGACGCGCGACACGTCGCCAACCCCGTACCTCGCGGCTACGGTGTCGAGGTTGCGCCTCGCCTCCTTGACCCGGGTGACGGACGCCGCAAGCGACGCGCGGGCGCTGTCGCGCTCGGCCACGGCGAGCTCAAGGCTGCGCGAGAGCGACAGCTCCTCCGACTCGACGGCGCTTGCGGCGGACTCCATGGCCACGACCGCGCGGTCGACAGCCGTCGTCCGGCGGAAGCCCGTGAAAAGCGACTCGAAGGCGGACACTCCCCACTGCCAGTACCAGAGCGGATCGGTCCAGTTCAGCGACGCGCTCGCCGAAAGGTTCGGCATCATGTCAGCAACGGCGTAGTCGACCTGCGCGGACGCGGCGCGCAGCTTCGCACGGGCGATGACGAGCGCCGGCGCATTTGTGGAGCCGAAGTCGTACAGCTCGGCGGAGGTGCCTGCGGTGTCGGAGAGGTTGCGCACGGCGCGGGCGAGCGAGCCGGGCCGAACCGAGAACACCTCCGCGCAGTCGCCGGAGGAGGCGTCCACGCCGAGGGCGGACATGAGCTCCGCCCCGGCCGTCGCGACGTCGTTGGACGCGGAGACGAGCGATTCCCTCGCCGTGGCGAGGTCGAGGCGCGCCCTCAGGACGTCCAGCTCCATCGCCTCGCCGAGCGAAAGGCGGTCCTCCGCCCTCTTCAGGTGCTCCGCGTACATCGCGACGTTCGTCGCGGCGACTTCGAGAAGCGCGTCGTTGCGCAGAAGCGCGAAATACGCGGCGGACACCTCGTCGCACACGAGGAAGCCCTCCTGGGCGAGCGCGCTCTCCGCCGCGAGCACGTTCTCGGCCTGCGCGCGGGCGCGCGCGGCGTTGCGTCCGAAATCGTAGACGAGGAGGTCGACGGAGAGCGATCCAGTCCCCTTCCCCTTCTTCGTCTTGAACTCGAAGTCCTCCAGGTGCTTGGCGACGGACCTCTCGGAATAGCCCATCGAAACGTCGGCGCCAAGCGCGTTCCACGGCGTCTCCGATGCGAGCGGGGCGTCCGCCGCAATCTCCTTCATCGCAAGACGGGCATCTTTCACCGCCAGCGCGGCGGAAACCATCGAGGGACGGTTTGTGAGCGCGAAGTCAACAAGCCGCGCCAGCGAAAATCCGTTGAGGTCCACGCGTGCGGAGGTGCGGGCAGACGCATCGGCCTCGACGCGCCTCTGCGCCTCGCGTGCGGACCTTATCGTTCCGCATCCGCAGACCGACGCGGCGATCGCAAGCGCAGTTATGGTTCTTTGAACATTCATAAGGTAATATTATACATGGCATTGCCCTCTCAGGTCAAGGCCGAATTACGGCCATGGCAAGCCATGGCAAGTGCAATGACAATATGCTATAATAAACGGCATGGAAAACAGCAAGAAAGCAGTGGTCGTATTGAGCGGCGGACAGGACAGCGCGCTCTGCCTCAGGCTCGCCTGCGACAGGCACGGGCCCTCGAACGTGGCCGCGATAACGTTCAACTACGGTCAGCGCCACGCCGTCGAGACGAAGTTCGCACGCGCGCTGGCGCGCAAATTCGGCGTGAAGGACCACAAGATCGTCCGGCTGGACTTCTACAGGCACCTTACGACAAACGCCCTTCTCGACCACAGCGCGCCCATAACGCGCAAGGCCGGCATGGAATGTCCCTCCACGGTCGTTGAGGGACGCAACGCCTTCTTCCTCCTCTCGGCGGGCGTGTGGGCGAAGAGCCTCGGCGCAACGGAGGTGTGGACGGGAGTCTCGCAGACGGACTACTCCGGCTACCCCGACTGCCGCGCACCCTTCATCCGAGCCCAGGAGAGGTCAATGCGCCTCGCCATGCTATGGCCCTTCAAGATCGTCACCCCCTTCATGAACAAGACGAAGGAGGATGAATGGGCGCTGGCGGACTCCCTGGGCATACTCGATCTCATCAAGAACGAGACCGTCACATGCTATCGCGGCATCCCCGGCGGCGGTTGCGGGAAATGCCCCGCCTGCCGCCTCCGCGCAGAGGGCCTCAAGGCGTATCTCCGCAGCAGGAAATGACCCTCAGGAAAGAAGGCTGCCGAGGTTCATGCCGTGCGACGCCTTGAGGAGGACGAGGTCCCCCGGACGCACCATCGTCGGGAAATCCGCCTTCAGCTCCTCCAGCGTCTCGTACGCCTTCGACGCGCGGCAATGCGCTGACCTTCCGCCAACGGCGACCACGGCGTCCAGTCCGAGCGTCGCGGCATGGTCGAAGACCTTCGCGTGAAGAGCGTCCGACTCCCCGCCCAGCTCGAACATGTCCCCGAGTATCGCGACTCGCCGGCCATCCGCGCGCTCGAGCGCGAATGCGTTCAGCGCCGCGATCATCGAATCGGGATTCGCGTTGTAGGTGTCGTCTATGTAGCGGACGCCGTCCCGCTCGCACCTGCGCCAGCGCGCACCGGGCAGCGCGAAGTCCGCAAGCGCAGCCTTCGCCTCCTCGTGCGTCACGCCGAAGCGCTCCGCGACCGCATAGGCGATCGCCGCGTTGGACACGTTGTGCGCCCCCGGCAGCACTCCGCGCAGGGCATCCGCAAGCCACTGCGGCGCGGTGTCGACGACCTGGATGTCGGGGCGAAGCGAGCGGAGCACGTCCAGGCGGACGTTGTTCGCTCCAGCCACGGCGAAATCCCTTGCGCGCGCAAGGAGCGTCCCCTTCTCTCGCGCTATCCCGTCCTGCGTCTTGAAGAACTCGATGTGCGCCGTGCCGACGTTCGTGACGAGTCCGCCGTCCGGCTCCGCTATGTCGCAGAGGTGCGCAATCTCGCCGGGATGGTTCGTCCCCATCTCAAGCACAAGGAAGTCCGCATCGGCAGGACAGTTCAGTATCGTTATCGGCAGTCCTATGTGGTTGTTGAAGTTCCCCTCCGTCGCATGTGTCACGCCGGCCTTTGAGAGGAACGCCTTCAGCAGCTCCTTCGTCGTCGTCTTCCCGGCGGACCCGGTGACGCCCACGACCTTCGCCTTCAACGTCCGCCTGTACTCCCGCGCAACGCGGTCCAGCTCCTCGTATCCGTCCACAATCCCCGCCGCGCCCTTCGCAAGCGCCTGCGGGATGTAGGCGTGACCGTCGCCGTTCTCGCCCTTCAACGCCACGAACAGCATTCCTGGCTTCACGAGCCTTGAATCGAATGTTGCCCCGGAAAAAGACTTGATGTCTGTCATATCGTCAGAGTTTCGTGATGTATATCTTCGCCATGTCCGTCCTGTAGGCGGACTTCTCGGATACGTCGATCTCCTCGAAGAGCTTCTCGCCGGGACGGATACCCGTGAAGACGATCGGGATGTCGACATATGGACGGTACCCCGCCTGTGAGATCATCCCCTCCGCAAGGTCGAGGATGCGGACGGGTTCACCCATGTCGAGCGTGTAGATCGCCCGCTCGCTGCGCGACGCCGCCTGGAGGACGAGCGAAACGGCCTCGCGGATCGTCATGAAATAGCGCTTCATGTCAGGATGCGTCACAGTTATCGGCTTCTTCGCCGCGATGAGCTCCCTGAACAGCGGAACCACCGACCCGGAGCTGCCGAACACGTTCCCGAACCGAACAGCGCAGAAGGAGGTTGTTTGCGGCCGGCGGTTGGCGTCGTTGTTCATTGCCATTATCGCCTGCTCGGCGGCGAGCTTGGTCTTGCCCATGACGGAGACGGGGTTCACCGCCTTGTCCGTCGAAATGAGGACGAACCGCTCCACGCCGTGCATGGCCGAAAGCTCCGCAAGCGCCTTCGTCGCCTCGGTGTTGTTGCGCCATCCCTCCTCGGGGTTCATCTCAACCATCGGGACGTGCTTGTAGGCCGCCGCGTGCAGGACGACGGACGGACTCTCGGCGGCGAAGACGGACTCCATCTTCGCCCTGTCGTTCACGTCAATCATCAACGGGACCAGCGTCTCGGCATGCCCCTCCGACCTCATGCGCCTGTCGATCTCGTAGAGCGCATTCTCCCCGCGCTCGACCATCAATATGCGCTTCGCGCCCGCCTCCGCCACCTGTCGGACGATCTCGGATCCTATCGACCCGCCAGCGCCCGTCACCATGACCGTCCTTCCGGACAGGAAGCGCGCCGCAGCCGAATTGTCGAAGTGCTTCTCCCCGCGCTCGAGAAGCGCATCGTCCCTCACGCGCGAGGTCCAGTACACGCGCCAGAGCACGCGGACCAAGATTATGCCGATGGTGCCGAGGAAGAAGGAGATGATCGTTACGGAATACGGCGGACGGATGTGCGCCAGCGCAACGTCCGGCAAGAGCACGCGCATCAGCGTGAGGACCGCGCATGCGAGCGCCATCGCGCCTATGTAGCGCGGCAGTTCGCTTCCGCGTATCCTGCGCCATGTGAGCTTGTAGCACCCCGTCGCCAGCAGCGATGCAATGTGGACCGCGCACACGACGCCGTAGCTCTGCGCCGTCGCGCGCCACCCCCATACAGGAGTCTGGAAGTCGAGCCTCAGCGCGAACGCCGCAAGGTACGCAAGCCCGATGACGCCGATGTCGACGACGAGGCCGACAAGCCTCGTTGCGAAGAAGAGCGCCCATGCCTTGCGAGATCGATTCGTCATACCTTGAACGCCTGCATCAGGAAGTAGACGACAGCCGGGGCGAACAGAAGCGAATCAAGCATGTCAAGGACGCCGCCCATGCCGTTGAACCAGCTGATTGTAGAGGAGTCCTTGACTCCGACCCAGCGCTTGAACTTGGACTCCACCAAATCTCCGAACGTCCCCACAAGCGCGGCGGCAAGGCCCAGCAGCAAGGCCGACCCCCAGCCGAAATCCGGACCGGAGAGGAAACCGTACGACGCGAGGAACGATCCGACTATCGAGCCGAAAAGCCCCTCCCAGCTCTTGTTGGGCGATATCGTGGGGCACAACTTGTGGTTGCCGCGCTTCATGAACCTGGAGGAGAGCATCCCGAAGGCGAAGCCGCCCATGTCCGAGAGCTTGACCATCGCCACAACCGCGAGGAGGGCGATGCTCCCGTCCTCCGACTTGAACAATATGTACGGAAGCGCGGCAAGTCCGCCCACTATCAGCGCCGCGCCAACGGCGAGCGACGCAATGAAACCCGCCGATGCGGGCTTGAGCTTCTTTGCGAGGAGCATCGAGTACTCCACAACGGCCAGCGCGATGAGCGCACAAAGGACGACCGCTATCACTACCTTCGGAAGGAACACCACGCCGCAGACCACAACCGCCGCGACCGTCAAAGCTGTGATGATTCTCTTGAGTATCGGATTCATTTGAGGCGGCCCCCTTTCCGCCTTTCACGCGTCGCATAGCTCGCGAGCGCCTTGTCGAATTCGTCCCTGCCGAAGTCCGGCCACAGGACGTCCGTGAAATAGTATTCGCTGTACGCCGACTCCCAGAGGAGGAAGTTCGACGTCCTCAGCTCGCCGCTCGTGCGGATTATCAAGTCAGGATCGGGCACGTCCGGCGCGTCCATGCATTCGGAGAAGGCGCCTTCCAGATCGTCCAGCCGTCCAAGGGCGTCCAGGCCCTTCGCGGCGAACTTGAGCGCAGCCCGAACGATCTCGTCGCGTCCGCCGTAGGAGAGCGCCACCAGCAGGGTGAACTCGCCTCCCTTCGTCTTCTCCTCGAGGGCGGCGATCTCCCTCTGCAGCTTTTCCGAAAGGTCGGTACGCCGTCCGATGACGCGGAACCTCACGCCGTCCTTGACGAGCTGCTTCTCCTTTGTCCTGATGTAGCGGGAGAGGAGCCTCATCAGGCCCGAGACCTCCTCGTCGGACCTCTTCCAGTTCTCCGTCGAGAATGCGTAGACGGTCAGGTACTTTATCCCGACGTCCTTGCAATAGTGCATAACGCGGTCGAGCGCATCCGCCCCCGCGCGATGGCCCATGATCCTGGGACGGCCGTGAGCCTTCGCCCACCTGCCGTTACCATCCATTATAATTGCAATATGTTCCGGAACCTTTTCCATTCTCAACTTGTAGTATATTGTACCATATTTCACGGCCGGGCGACACCGCCTACATCAAGTGGCCCATCTTCTCGCGCTTAGTGTCGAGGTAGCGCCTGTCGTATACGTTGGGCGGAATGACGATGGGCACACGCTCGACTATTTCGAGTCCGTAGCCCTCGAGTCCCGCGATCTTGCACGGATTGTTCGTAAGTAGCCTGAGCTTGTGGACGCCGAGGTCCACGAGCATCTGCGCGCCCTCGCCGTAGTCGCGTAGGTCGGGCGGGAAGCCGAGCGCGACGTTCGCCTCAACGGTGTCCATGCCCTGCTCCTGCTTCTTGTATGCATGGAGCTTGTTGGCAAGCCCGATGCCGCGCCCCTCCTGGCGCATGTAGAGAACAGCGCCCCTGCCCTCGCGCTCGATCATCTCCATCGCGGTGTGGAGCTGCGGACCGCAGTCGCAGCGCTCAGAGCCGAGGACGTCGCCTGTGAAGCATTCGGAGTGAACCCTTACGAGGACCGGTTCGCCGTCGGCGACGTCGCCCTTGACGAGGGCGAGGTGCTCGAGGCCGGAAATGCGGCTGCGGTACATCTTGAGGCGGAAGTGTCCGTGGTCGGTCGGCATGTCCACTTCCTCCACGAGTTCGACGAGCCTGTCGTGCTTGCGCCTGTAGGCGATCAGATCGGCGATGGTCGTCATCTTAAGTCCGTGCTCCTTCGCGAAGGCGGTGACGTCGGGAAGCCTGGCCATGGAACCGTCTTCCTTCATGATCTCGCAGCAGAGCCCCATCTCCTTGAGTCCGGCGAGGCGGCAGAGATCCACCGTCGCCTCCGTGTGCCCCGCGCGCCTCAGGACGCCGCCTTCGCGCGCCCTGAGCGGGAACATGTGCCCGGGGCGCCTGAAGTCCTCGGGCTTCACGCCGTCCCTGGCGCAGGCGAGGGCGGTGACGGACCTTTCGGCGGCGGAGATCCCCGTCGTCGTCGTCGCCGCGTCGATGGAGACCGTGAAGGCCGTCTGGTGGTTGTCGGTGTTCTGCACCACCATCTGCGGAAGGTCGAGCCTTTCGCACCATTCGGCGCTCATGGGCATGCAGATGAGGCCGCGCGCATGCGTGGCCATGAAATTGACGTTGTCCTTCGTCGCGAACTGCGCGGCGCAGATGCAGTCCCCCTCGTTCTCGCGGTCCGCATCGTCCGTCACCAGGACGATCTCGCCCCTTTTCAACGACTCAAGGCATTCTTCTACAGTATTGAACATGTTTGTTATTATACCATATATCGCCCGTTTCGGGCTATGGGAAAACCTGCGAGACGGGGTGCCTGCCAGCCAGGCGGCTGCGGGTCCATTCCGCCGCGGCGAACACGGCGTCGACGGAATCGCACGCCGTCGCGGGGGCGTGCGAAAGGGAATCCTCCACCGACCTTGCGATGTCCGTGAAGCGCAACCGCCCCGCAAGGAACTCCGCAACCGCCCACTCGTCCGCCGCCGCAAGGACCGCCGTCGCGCAGCCGCCCGCGCGGCACGCAGCCTTGACCAGGTCGAGACAGGGGAAGCGCGCGGGATCGGGACGCCTGAACGTAAGCGCTCCTGTCGACGCAAGGTCAAGCTTCGCCCTTTCGCTCGGCAGCCTCGCCGGAGCCGAGAGGGCGTACTGTATCGCAACGCGCATGTCGGGCGGCGAAAGCTGCGCAAGCGTCGCGCCGTCAGTGAAGGTGACGAGCGAATGGACGATCGACTCCGGATGGACGACCACGTCTATCCTGTCGACTCCGACGTCGAAGAGCCACCGCGCCTCAAGGATCTCGAAGCCCTTGTTCATCATCGTCGCCGAATCGACGGTGACCTTCGGACCCATCTTCCAGCGCGGATGGTTGAGCGCCTCGGCCGGCGTCACGGCCGAGAGATCCGCCGGCCTGTCGAGGAAGGGTCCGCCCGACGCCGTAAGTATGAGCCTCTCCACGCCGACGGGGTCCGTACGCCCGGCAAGGCACTGGAAGATAGCGCTGTGCTCCGAATCGACGGGAAGGAATTTCACGCCCTTCCTGCGGGCGGCGGACGTCACGAGCTCGCCCGCCATGACCATGACCTCCTTCGTGGCGAGGGCGATGTCCATGCCCTTCTCGATGGCGGCGAGCGTCGGACTCAGCCCCGAAAGCCCGACCGTCGCCACGAGGCAGACGTCCGCCTCGTTCTCCTCGACGGCCCTCACCGCCGCGTCGTCGCCGGTGTACGCCTTCGCGCCAAGCCTCGCCGCGAGCTGCTCGCACGCCTCCCTGGACCTCAATGCGGCGACTGCGACCACCTTGAACGAGTCTGGATGTGCGAGAACCACGTCGACCGCATTCCTGCCGATGGATCCTGTGACGCCTAGGATGATTATCTTCTTCACGTTGCCTTCCTGTGGAATTACAAGTTTCTCTCGTTACAACAAGCCGCCGACTACCGCTCGCCGCCGGACGGGGCTATCGCGGCGGAGAGGACCTCCCGCCATTCGGCGAGGCGCGCGGACGTGTCGCACTCGATTATGAGGCGGAGGTACGGCTCCGTATTCGACTTGCGGATGTTGACCCAGCCCTCCTCGAACTCGATGCGTATTCCGTCCATTGTCTCCCGCCCCGTCTCGCGCGGAAGCGACTTCGCGGCGACGGCGAGGACGCGCTCTATCGCCGCGTCCTTGTCCTCCACCTTGAAGTTCAACTCGCCTGAATTCGCCCAGCGCCCCGATATGTGCGCCATCATGGCACTGAAGGAAAGCCCGTTCCTCTTCGCTGCGGCGATTTCGGAGAGTATCCTCAGCGCGGCGAGGACGCCCGAATCGCAGCCGTGGAATTCGCCGAAGTAGTAGTGGCCCGCAAGCTCCCCTCCGCAGACCGCGCCCTCGCGACGGAGGATCGGCTTCGCGAATGCGTGCCCCACCGGCACCATGACGGGGGTGCAGCCCATCCTGCGGATGGCCTCTATCGCGCCGCGGCTGGTGCGGACGTCGTGTATGATCTTCGGGGATGGCGCGTTTGCCGTCCGTGCGGACAGCGTCGCCCTGGCGACGACGGGAATCAGGTAGTCGGGCTGGACGAATTCGCCGCGCTCGTCGACGAACATTGCGCGGTCCGCATCGCCGTCGAAGACGACGCCGCAGTCGAGCCCCCTTTCCCGGACGATCTTCGCGATCTGCTCGCGGGCATCCGCCTTGAGGGGGTTCGGGGAATGATTCGGGAATCTTCCGTCGAGCGTGTCGTTTACGACGACCGCGCCGGGGAACATCTCCTTCACGAGAATCGAGGACATCCCGTTTGAGCAATCGACCGCATATCGAAGTCCGTCGAGGGCGCCCGGCTCGATGCGCGTCTTCATCCAGGCGGTGTAGTCGGCAAGGACCCCGTCTCGGACGGCGGCGTGTCCGGCGGCGGTGGCGGACGCCGCATCGCCTGCTGAGGCGACGATCGCCTCGACCTTGTCGAGGCCGTCAGCGTACCCGACCGGGAGCGCAGTCCTCTTGGAGACCTTGAGCCCGTTGTCCGAAGGCGGATTGTGGGAGGCGGTTATCATCACGGACCCGTCGTAGCCGTCCCTTGCGGTGAAGAAGTAGACCATGGGCGTCGTGCAAAGCCCGATGTCGTCGACATCGACGCCCGCTGCGACGAGTCCGCCGACCAGGGCGTCCCTCACCGCTTCGCTCGTCTCGCGGCAGTCGCGTCCGACAAGCCAGCGTCCGCCGGGGACGACGGTCGGCAGGGCGCGTCCGATCCTGGACACCGTGTCGAGGTCGAAGTCGACGCCGTATGTTCCGCGCATGTCATAAGCCTTGAAGAATCCCATGTCCGCTCCTTTCAATGATTATCGGTTTTCACAATCCAGCCGGTTCGGAATGCGGAGTGCGCGCCTTCGAGAACTCGCATCCGCAGTACGACTGACGGTACAGCCCCAGTTCCGCCGCGCGCCTGACGGAGAGCTTGAAGCCCTCCTTCTTCTTGAAGTCCGCATGCAGGAAGCGCGGATCGTCCGAAGCGGCGAAGACCATCTTCGACACCTTGTGGGGGCTTACCGTAAGCGACGTCGCAAAGGCGTCGTAGCCGTGATCCGCGGCGTACCTGGCCGTGCGGGCGAGGCTGAACCGGAAGCACCTCGCGCACCTCGCCCCCCTCTCGGGCTCGTTCTCGTAGCCGGACGCCGCCTCGCCGAGCCACGCGTCGTGGTCGTAGTCGTCCACCACGAGCGGTACGCCGTCGTGGTCCGCAAGCTTCGCCGCCGCCTCGCGCCGCATTTCGAACTCCTCCGCCGTGTCGATGTTGCAGTTCGAGAAGAAGAGCGTCACGTCGTGGCCCTCCTCCACGAGCCTCGGTACGCACGCGCTGGCGCAAGGTCCGCAACATGTATGGAGAAGAACCCTCATTTCTCGGGGAATGCGCCGTCAGCGACTTCGCCCACGTATTTCGCGAAGGCGTTGCGGACCTCGCCTGCGAGGTGCGCGTACTGCTTGACGAAGGACGGAGCCGTTTCGTTGAGTCCGAGAAGGTCGTGCATGACGAGCCACTGTGCGTCGCATACGGGACCGGCCCCGATTCCCACGGTGACGATCCTGAGCGCGGCGGTTATCTCGGCCGCGAGTTCGGACGGGATGCACTCGAGCGTGACGGCGAAGGCGCCGGCCGCCTCGACGGCCTTCGCGTCGGCCATCACCTGGTCCGCCGCCTCGCGCGTCCTGCCCTGCTTCTTGAAGCCGCCGTATTCGTTGA
The DNA here is from genome assembly GCA_946610035.1 of uncultured Verrucomicrobiota bacterium. Classification (GTDB taxonomy): domain Bacteria; phylum Verrucomicrobiota; class Kiritimatiellia; order RFP12; family UBA1067; genus UBA1067. The sequence goes on along the minus strand of CAMOCC010000018.1, from coordinate 29,254 downwards.
CGCTCTGAGGCGTCATGCCGACATGGGCGAGGACGGGGATGCCCGCCTCGACGAGGCGCTTTATGAGCGAGCAGACGCGCGGCGTCGCGCCCTCAAGCTTCACCGCGTCCGCGCCGGCCTGAAGGCACTTGACGGCGTTGGCCATCGCTGCGTCCTCGCCGCACTGGTAGCTGCCGAACGGGAGGTCCGCCACGACCATCGCGTCCTTCGCGCCGCGCGCGACGGCGGCTGTCGCCGAAAGCGTCTCCTCCATTTTCACGGGGAGCGTGGTGGAATGCCCCAGGACGACCATCCCCATCGAGTCGCCTACGAGGATGATCGGAACACCCGCCTCGTCCGCAAGCCTTGCGAAGCACGCGTCGTACGCCGTGCAGCAGCCGAGCTTGCGGACGCCCTTCGCCGCCCTCACGCTCGCAACATTCCATTTCTTCATCTTACTATCTCCTTTTTGTCTGCTATCCTTGACAAGTCGGTTGTGAATCTCCAGGATATACCATTTTCCCCGCCGTCGTAATCCCTGCGGCGTAGAGGGGTCGCGTCTCGAGTTCGTAGTGGTCGCCGCCGTCGAGGGCGACGGACTGCAGACCGGCGAGTCCTGCATCAAAGCGCAGGGCGCGGACAAGCCGTTTCTCCCGCATCATCTGCCGGAGCGCCCGCAACGCACCGGACTTCCCCGCCTTGACCTCCACCGGGAGGACCGACGCACCCTCCTCAATCACGTAGTCCACCTCGGCGTTGTTGCTTGCCCCTTCGCGCAGCCAATAGTGCAACGACGGCTCCACGCCGTCGCCCTTGCGGTACAGGAGTTGCTGTCCGACGAACTGCTCCGCCACAGCCCCCTTGTTCACCAACTCCTCGTCCGTGAGGGACGCGAGCTCAGCCTCGCCAAGGCCATTCGCGTGGTTCATGAGTCCCACATCAAGGAACAGAGGCTTCCACACCTCCCGGTCCTCCTCGGCCCCGAGGGGAAGTCCATTCGCATCCGTGTTGACCACGCAGGAGATGACGCGGGCCTTGGCGAAGAGGTCGAGGACGGACTTGACGTCTCGCGATTTCATATCACGCGAAAAATTGACGTACTTCACCTTCCGCCCCACATGCGCTGGGATGCGCCGGAAAATCGCCTGCATGTCGGCGAGGTCCCGTCCGTTGGCGTATTTCGCGAAGTCGTCGACGTATGTGGCGAGAATCTCCTCATGCACCGCCGCCGCCTCCGCAACGGAACGAGTCTCCTTGTAGCGCAGGACGGACTCAGGCATGCCGCCCACGACGAGGTAGCGCTTCAAGAGGCGCATCAGTTCGGGATGGAACGCCTCCGCCTCCTTCGAACTGAAATCCCCCTGTGCGAGGAAATCCCCAAGGTATGGCTCCACCTCGCGTGCGAACTCAAGAAAGCTCATCGGACCCAAGTGCAGATACTCAATCCGTCCAACGGGCATGGAGAATGTATGCTGCGCAAGTGCGAATTCAAGGAGCGACCCCGCCGCCACTACAGGCAGTCGCGGCATCTCCTCATAGAAGTACCGCAAGGCCGCGATCGCCTCGGGAACGACCTGGATTTCATCAAGGAAGAGAACAGACCCCTCGGCTCGGACATCCCGTCCCAGTAAGGCGCTAAGGCGCGAACATATCGCCTCGGGATCAAGCGTGGCGAACACGGACGCAAGGTCCCTGTGGCGTTCCAGGTTCACCTCGTTGAGGAGGAGTTTCTGCGATGCAGCGAAATTGCGAACAAGCGTGGACTTCCCGACCTGACGCGCTCCGCGCATCAACAACGGTTTTCGGTGGCTCGACACCAGCCACTTAGCAAGTCGTTTGTCCGAATTTCGCTTCATTTGTACGTTTCGGCCTGTTTTTGACCCCAAAAACAGCCATCACACGGCTATTTTTGGGGCCTATTTTATCACATTCGCCATCCGATGTCAACCTAGCTAGTGGATGTTCCCGCGGCTGGGATGGGACTTCGCCTTGGGCTTCTCGAGCTTCAGGAAGGTCGCGAACTTCAGCGCGTCGGCGGGGATCTCCTCGCCGGTCGTGTCGGGCATGTCCTTGAGGTCCATGCCGTGTTCGGCGTGGGTGTGGTGGAACTTCGTCTTCGGGTTCACTATCCCCCTGAGGCGCTCCTTGAACTCGTCGAGTCCCTCGCGCGTCTCGCAGGAGATGCGGATCGGCTCCACTCCCGTCTCCTTCACGAAGCGATCGTAGTTCTCCTTCGCCGCCTCAGCGTCCATCTTGTTCGCGACGACAAGGCAGGGTCGCGAGGCCAGCTCCACGGAATACTCGTCGATCTCCTTCTTGAGTATTTCGTAGTCGCTCCATGGCTCGCGGTTGTCAGTCCCCGCCATGTCGAGGACGTAGACGAGGACCTTCGAACGCTCGAGGTGCTTGAGGAAGGCGAGGCCGAGGCCCACGCCTTTCGCCGCGCCCTCGATGATGCCCGGCACGTCCGCCATCGCAATCTTCGCATAGTCGGCGTAGAGAATCGTCCCGACCATCGGATTGAGCGTCGTGAAAGGATAGCTGGCGATCTTGGGCGTAGCCGAGGAGAGCGCCGTCAGGAGCGAGCTCTTGCCGGCGTTTGGGAATCCGAGAAGCCCTGCATCGGCAATCGTCTTCAGCTCAAGGCGCAGCCGGCGCTCCTCCGGCTCGCCGCCGGGCGTGTGCTCGGTCGGCGCCTGGTTGACGGACGACTTGAAGTGGACGTTGCCAAAGCCGCCAGCACCGCCCTTCGCGACGACGACGGACTGCCCCGGCTCTGTTATGTCGGCGACGAGAAGGCCCGTGTCGACGTCGTACACCTCGGTTCCGAGAGGCACGGGGACGACGAGGTCCTTCCCGCGCTTGCCGTACATCTTCTGCCCCTGCCCGGGACCGCCGTCCTGCGCGTAGCACTTCGGGTCGTAGTAGAGGCTGAGGAGCGAGTTGACGTGCTCGGACGCCTTGAAGACGACGTCTCCGCCGCGTCCGCCGTCGCCGCCGTCGGGCCCGCCGAACTCGACGAGCGCCTCGCGCCGCATGGACATCGCGCCGTCGCCGCCGCGCCCGGACCTCACCAGCACCTCCACCTGATCGATAAACGTCTTTGCTTTCATCGCGTATATTATATCATATTAAGCGGACGGCGTGGGCATGAACTCCGGACGGGGCGCATTTTCCAAGCCCTATATGGCGAAACTTGTTTTACATGCTTCGCTTTATGCAAACTATCGCGGAAACGCCAATTTCAAGCGCACGGCATCAATAACCCGTAGTACGATATCCGTTTCGCAGGAACGTGGTACCAGAACGTCGCCTCCTGGTTATGCGGCGCCTTCGTCGGCACCGCGACAGACTCGACGCTCGCCGCGCCATCCGCGAAAGCAACCGCCACCGCAAGAACAGAAACAAATATCGACAGCAAACACTTCATATTACTCCTCTGCGCACTCAGCGACTCTGCGCCTCTGTGTTTGTTATCAACCGTGTAGAACGTGCAGAAACGTGTAGAACAACGGCGTTTGTCGGGATCTCGCAGAACTCTGGCGGTTCGACGAGCGTCAGCCGCGCCGATGGGAACCGCCATGCCGACTCCGCCGCGTCACCAAATAACCACACTTCGCCCGCGTCCACAACATCCTCCGGGACGCCCGGCCTTAGACAAAACCTCGCGCCATCAGGGAATCGCTTCGCCACCGCCTTAAGACTCCATCCCTCGCTGCGGTAGACGCTCGGCACGGTAGGGACGGCGTTCCATCGCCGTCCGCCTCCGCCAACCACATACTTCCCCTCCACCCTCGGCGTATCATCCGAACGAAAACCTACCACCACCGCGCAAAGTCCAACCACCACACACCCAATCGGCAACACTCCCCTCCCCACAACCATCCTTCCAAAACCCTCTGCGTACTCTGCGCCCCTGCGTCTCTGCGTTAAAATCTCCCACCCCCACACCCCAATCATCGCCACCCCCATGACGACAAACGCCGCGAACAGCCCCCCACGCCAGCGCAAAGTTCACCGCTCCATATCCGCCCTTCTCCGCAAAGTCGAAAAGCACATGCCAGTCAAACACCGACGCCGAAAACGCCGAGACCGCAAGCCCCGCGAACGCGACCCACGTACGGCGCAACGCCCGCCCGACACAAAGCGCCAGCGCGATGAACGCAAGCCACGCGCCGCCTACAAACGCGCCCATTTCGGCGAGCAGCGTCAGATGCGAGTTGACGAGCGTCCGCACCGTAATCCCATCCGGCAGCATAAGCGCGCTCGCAATTTCGCCGGAGTTCCCAAATCCAACGCCCAACGGATTCACCGCAAAGAGCCTCAGCCCCGCAAGCCAGATCTTCGGCCTGTTCATCACCGCCCCGTCCAGCGCCAGCCTCGGCCACATCCACCATGCGGCAACCGCAAGCACAGCCAACGTGATCGACAGGGTAGGGACGGCGTTCCATCGCCGTCCGCGCACGCTGGTGGGGTGCGCTGACCCCAGCGCGCCGCGCCACCACAACACCGCCGCCTCAATTACCAACACTACAAATCCCGTTCGCGAATACGTCATCGCGAGCATCACGCAAAGCGCAGCGCCTACGAGCCGACCCACCCACCGCCATACACCGCCCCATCCCCAGCAGAAAGGGAAAAGCGCGCATATCAGAGCGGCGGCGTGGTTCGGGTTGTAGAACCCGAACGCCAGGCGGGGAATGTCGTTGCAGGTGAATTCCATATAACGTGTTCTGAAGAAAGGCTTAGGGAATGGCGTCCTCATTGGCGGGATAACCGTATGGCGTCAGCCGGATAGTCAATTCGACAGGCTCATTCGACGAGCTATACCCTTTCGCAAGTGTATATGTCCTGGAAGGCAGCCGCTGATCGCCCAAAACCGGCGTCAAGTCATCCTGCACGACGAGTCCGTGCAAATCGAACTCCGTCACGCCGGCGCAATCGTTTCCCAAGCTATTGTTAAAAACGCGAACTGTAGTATTGCTCACGGCATATGATTCTGTAATTAGCAATGTATACCTGTTTCTTGGCAACGCAATCGAGCGACGCTCCTGCGACCCTTCACACCAGATTGCCAGGTCTTCGTCGAATTCCAGAACATCTATGTTGTACGAGACAACACGTTTATCCTTGAATTTATAATCCCTCAGCGGCGTAACACTAGCGTATTGATAGTGATGCTGCTTTGACATATCGCAACCCGCCACGATAAGTATGACGCATGCAGCCAACGTATAAGTTAGACTATTTCTCATCTTTCTCACTCCGCTATAAATTCTTTCCACTCCACTGCCATCACATAGGCAGATGCTGACAGTATAGCAAATCGTGATTCCGTGCGCAATGCGCGGAATTTTGCAACTTTTCCCTGCCGCCTCCAGAAGTAAACGCACTTTTATCGTTCGTTTACCCTCCGTAAAGATTGGCTATAGTTGATGGTGAAGGTAAATCCCTCACTCCCTCCCCGAGGGAACGCGCGTTTACTTTTGGAACGTTCGTTTACTTTCGGACGGGGCGGGCATGAACTCCGACATGGTTTCCGTTGCGGACGCGTTGACGCCGGAGCACGCCGCCGTGCGGAAGACCGTCATCCAGAGTATCTTTACGTCAAGCCAAGGCGAGCGGTGGTCGACGTACCATACGTCCAGCTCGAACTTTCGCTCCCATGTTATGGCGTTGCGTCCGTTCACCTGCGCCCATCCGGTGATGCCGGGGCGGACCTCGTGCCGGCGAGCCTGAAAGTCGGAATAGCGCGGCAGATAGGCGACTGGGAGAGGACGCGGCCCCACGAGAGACATCTTTCCCGAAAGCACGTGCAGCAACTGCGGCAGCTCGTCCAGGGATGTCGCACGAAGGAATCGTCCAAGCCGCGTGGTGCGCTCCACATCGCTCCCTTCGCCCGAGCGCATGGTGCGGAACTTGAGGAGGGTGAACGGACGACCGCCCTTACCGGCTCGCACCTGCGTGAAGATCACCGGCCGCCCCATGTCCAAGGCTATTGACAAGGCGACGACAACCGACAGCGGCACCCATACGGGCGCCGTCACAATTACAAGCAGAGTTTCAACAATCCTTTTCACCTGCAACAGATTATACCAAATCGTTCGCCTGGGTCGCAAGATGTCCGCCCTGCTGAACGGACGCGACATGCGCCTCGCCCGCCCATATCCGCCGGCCGGAGACAAGCAGCGAGCCGTCGGAGGCAATGCCGCCGCAGACGCCCGACACGGGCTCCGGGTCCGCATCCGTCTGCAAAACGCCCACCATCCTCCCCTTCAGCCAATCGACGGCGGATATCCTGTCCATCAACGGGGACAGTCCCCCTGCCTTCCACTCCCCATACACCCCCGACAACGCCTCCAGCACCCTGTCCCGCACAAAACCGACGGGGACAGTCCCCCTACCCCCCATGGGGACAGTCCCCAATTGGACGAGGGAAACTGCAGTTTTTTCGATTTCAGGAGCGAATTTTCGCTGATTAACGTTTACGCCTATGCCGACGATGACATTGTCGCCGTGCCTCTCGCATAGAATGCCCGCCAGTTTGCGTCCGCCACAAAGTACATCGTTGGGCCACTTCAGGGACAGTCCCCCCGGCTTCCGATTGGAAACCAACGGGGACAGACCCTCTATGACGGCGAGGCCGACGGCGATCGGGATTGTCGCCGCGCGTTCGGGGGACAGTCCCTCCACGGAGAGGACCGCCGACATCATCAGGTTCTCTCCGGGCGGCGAAAGCCACTTGTGGTCCAGGCGACCCCTTCCAGCCGTCTGCCGGTCGGCGGTGTAGACGTCTCCATGGGTGCCTCCAAGGGCGTCCCTGTTCGTCGAGTCGGTTGTCGCCTTGTGGTGGATTCTCCAGTTCATGGTTCGAGTCCCTTCACTTCCGGCTCGAGGACGACGCCGAAGCGGAAGCGAACCCGCTCGCGCATGAGGCGGGCAAGAGCCAGAAAGTCGCTCGGCGTCGCATCGGGTCCTGAGACGATGACATTCGCATGCTCCTCCCATACATAGGCGCCTCCGACGCGGAGTCCCTTGCATCCCGCCTCCTCCAGAAGGCGTCCCGCATAGTCTCCGGGCGGATTCTTGAAGACGCTGCCCTTCGTCCCGGACGGGAAGCGCCTGCGCCTTGCAAGGTAGTCGGTAGTATCGGCCTTTGCGGCGGCGTAATTGGCGGAATCAAGCTCAATATCCTCGATTCCGCCGATTATGGCGGATGTCCTGTAGCCAAAGCCGCAGTCCGCCGCCGCCCTCCATTCGCCATCCACCTTTACGCGCGAAATGACCTCTGATATGGAATGTCCGAACGCCCCCGCATTCATCTTCACCCATCCGCCTATGGTCCCCGGGATGCCCGCCATCCAAGGGATGCCGAGCGATGCACCGGGACGTCCTGCGGGGGAGTCAGTCTTGACATACTCGACATCCAGCTTCAAGTCGCTCCGCCATGTGTTGGATCCGGCACCGATAAGGATGCGGCGGACATTGCGGTGCGAAACGCCTGGATGCATCATGTCGCGTTCGACCTGCGGCGCAAGGCCGATGATGTCGCCCGCACCGAGGAGAAGCGTTATATCGCCCTCGACCATCGAGTTGCGGGCGTGCTCCCACGCCTCGGCGCAGGACTGGGCGAGGAAAATGCGCGGCGACCGGCTCGCCCCATGCCCCCCCGGGGACAGTCCCCGTCTGCATTCTGCATAGAGATCGGCGATGTCGCCGCCTTCGACGGGCGATTCGAACGCCGCGTATGTCGGACAGAGAACCACCTCGTCCGCCTCGGCGAACGCCGCCGGGAAGTCGTGGACAAGTGCCTTTGTCCGCGAATAGCGATGAGGCTGGAAAAGAACGCGAAGAACGCCTCGGCAAATCCGCCGCGCCATGGATACAGCGCATTTCATCTCCGTCGGATGGTGGGCGTAGTCCGTATAGACGCCTGGAGCAAGCATCTGGAAACGTCTGTCCGGAAGGACCGAAACCACCCCGGGAAGGACTTTGGCAATCGCCTCAGGGGAGTGTCCCCGCTGAAGCGCAACCGCAACCGCTGCAAGGGCGTTCTTCTTGTTGTGCTCGGGCAGCTGCTCGAAAAATGCAAATTTCGCGATTTTTTGCAAACTTTCACCCAAAGACATGGGGACTGTCCCCATGGGGGTGGGGGGGACTGTCCCCATGGGGGCGGGGGGGACTGTCCCCATGGGGGCGGGGGGGACTGTCCCCATGGGGGCGGGGGGGACTGTCCCCGTCGACAAGAAGCAATTCCACACCTCCTCGGCTTCGATGACATATCTGGCGTTGCGTCGGGCGGCGTCGAAGCAGGCGAAGTAGTCGGCCGGGGTCTTGAAGTGGTCGGGGTGGTCGTATTCGCAGTTGGTGACGACAAGCGTGGTCGCGTGGTAGAGGGCAAGCGTGCCGTCCGACTCGTCCGCCTCGACGACGAGGACGCCTCCGTTCGCCCCGGCGACGGGGAAGTCGCCCGTTTCGCCGCCTATCGCCCAGCTGACCCTTTCGCCGAGTGCGAGGAGCAGCTTGGCGATGAAGGTAGATGTGGTCGTCTTGCCGTGGGAGCCGCAGACGGCTATGGATTCGCGGGAGGAGACGAGGTCCGCCAGGAGCTCCCCGCGCGTTATGACGCGCTTCGCGGCCATGCGCTCGGGGTTGTCGGGATGGACCGCCGGGGTGGCGACGGCGATGTCGGCGTCGCGGACGTGCTCGGGGCTGTGCCCGACGGCGACGGGTATCCCTAGCGACTCCAGCCAGCGTGTGCGCGCCGTCGCATGGAGGTCGCAGCCCGTCACATCGGCCCCTTCGGCCTTCAGGAGGACGGCGAGTCCGGCCATGCCGACGCCGCCTATTCCGATAAAATGTACATTCTTTCCAATCATTGCGGGTGAACATTATACCATCTTATGATATAATATTGGGGATGAAAAAAATAGCAGTTCTCATGGGCGGCACCTCCAGCGAGCGCGAGGTGTCGCTTGTCAGCGGGAAAAACGTTGCAGAAGCGCTCAAAAGTCTTGGGAAATATGAAGTTTTCCCTGTCATTCTCGACAAGGACGACCTTGGCGTCCTTCCGGACGGCATGGACGCGGTGTACATTGCGCTACACGGCGGATGGGGCGAGAACGGCGGCGTGCAGGCGGCGCTGGACGCGCGCGGCATCCCGTATACGGGTCCGGGCGCGAAGGCATCGCGCCTTGCGATGGACAAGATAGAGACGAAGCGCCTCCTTGATGCGGCGCACGTCCCGACGGCGAAGTGGCGCGTAGTGACGAGCGTCGACGCAGAAGCGCCCTCCGCCTACCCCGTCGTCGTGAAGGTTCCGCGCGACGGAAGCTCCGTAGGCGTGTACCTCGTGAAGGACGAAGCCGGCTACCGCGAGGCCGTCGCAAAGTGCCTTGAGCTTGACGGGCGCGAGGCGATTGTAGAGGAGTACATCCCCGGCCGCGAAATGACCGTCGGGCTCATCGACGGCGAGCCCCTTCCGGCGCTAGAGATCGTCGCCAAGGGCGGCTGGTACGGCTACGAGGAGAAGTACAACTCGTCAGAGACACGATACCCCTTCCTCGCCGACTCCGCAGACCCGGCGGACCGTGCAATCGAGGAGCGCATAAAGTCCGTCGCCGTCGACGCATGGCGCGCGCTCGGCTGCCGCGGGGTGACGCGCGTGGACTTCCGCGTTGCGCCGGACGGCTCGCCGTTCGTCCTCGAGCTGAACACTTCGCCCGGGTTCACGTCCCACTCGCTCGTCCCGCAGGCCGGGATGCGCACGGGCCTTACGTTCGCGGGCGTCTGCGAACGCATCCTCAACTCCGCAACGTGCGACCGGACATGAGGGCGAACAAGAGAAGGCCGCGCAGGCTGCATGCGGCGCTGAAGGCTGTCGGGGGCGACGGCGCCGATGGGGCGAGGCGCGCAATCAAGTTCGTCGTCGCATTCACGGTCGTCGGCGCGGCGCTTTGGGGGACGTGGATCGGCGTGTGCAAGCTGAGGGACCTATGGATCGAGCAATGCGTCGTAACAGACGTTAAAAGCCAGGTCTCGGTCTCCGCGACGGCGCACATCTCAGAGGACATCGTCCGCGAATGGTTCGGGCTCACGAATGGATGCAACCTCGCTCTCATTGACTTCGGCGCCATTCGCAAGCGCGTCCTGAAGGACTACCCGATAGTCAAGGACCTCAGCGTCACGCGGCACCTCCCCAACAGGCTGGAAGTTGCGCTCCTGGAGCGCGAGCCCGTCGCGCGGGTGAACCTGAAGCGGACGACGGTGAAGCGGAACGGACGCGACATAGCCTTCGCGACGTGGGACGTCGTGGACATCGACGGCGTCGTATTCGACTCGTCGAAGAAGGACACCCAGACGCTGCCGGTCATCATCGACAGCTCGCCGTCCGCGCCAAGGGGCGGACGGCTGGAAGGCCATGCGCTTTCCGCCCTGCGCTTCATCGAGATAGCAAACCGCGAGAACCTGCCATACCTCCAGAATCCCGAGATTTCGATCTCCAACGCGGTGAACATGATGGTCACACTGAGGAACTACAGCCATGTGCAGATCCAGTGGAGGATGCTGGACGATCCGTCCGACCCGGCGCAGCCGACGCTCACGAAGACGCTTGTGGAAATCAACAAGGCAATCAACGAGAACCTGAACGCCGAGCGAGGCACGTACATCGTGGTCGAACCCGGTCGCTTCAGCCATCTGCCCAACGAAGGAGGCTCCTTCCAATGACGAACATATACGCGGCACTTGAAATAGGCACGACGCGGACGGTGCTTGCGGTCGGCGAGGCGAAGACCGGCGAACGCCTTCGCGTCACCTGCCACGCCGAGATACCGTCCACCGGCGTGCGCAAAAGCCAGATCCTCGACATTTCGCAGGCGACGCAGTCCATAAGGAGCGTCCTCCGCGCCGTCGAGAAGAAGCAGAGCGAGACGACAGGAGACTCGCTGACGATAGGCAACGCCTTTCTCGTCGTCTCGGGACAGCACGTGAAGGCCGACCCCTACCAGGGGACGGCGCAGGTCGAGGGCGCGAAGGTCGGGACGAACGACATCAACGAGGCGATACGCTCCTCGCGCCTCATGGCACTTCCGCGCGACCGCGAACTGCTCGACATCGTGGAGCAGGCGTACGGGCTCGACGACCTCGGCGGCATAGCCTCGCCGAAGGGAATGAGCGGACGAGTCCTCAAGCTCGACACGCTGCAGATCCATGCGGACAAGAACCGCATCGACAACGCGCGCACGGCGGCGGGCGAGGCGCATCTCGAAATCAGGGATCCCCTCTTCGCGGCGACATGCGCCGCTGAGGTCGTGCTGCGTCCGGGCGACAAGCGCAACGGCGCGCTCGTCCTCGACCTCGGCGGAGGCTCGACGGGGTGGGCGGTCTATGCCGACGGCTACCTCGTGACCGCAAACGCCATCGGCGTCGGCGGCGACCACGTGACGAACGACATCGCCTACGCCTTCCAGACGACTCAGGCGCAGGCGGAGGCACTGAAGCGCGAGGAGGCATGCGCGGTGGTGGGCGGCGACAAGTCCGCCGGACCGCGCGCCAACCTCCCCGGCTCCTCGCCGCTCATGGAGGCTCGGACGATTTCGCGCCGCGCGCTCGACACCGTCGTGAACCTCCGCTGCAAGGAGATCTTCACGATAATCCGCAACGACCTCGAGGACCGCGACCTCCTCCACAGGCTGAACGCCGGCGTCTTCCTGACAGGGGGCGGCGCGGCGCTCAAGGGAATCGACTCGCTCGCACGCCGCGAACTCGGCATGCCGGTCAGGATTGGCACGCCCACCGAGGTCGACGGACTCGAAACCGAGCCCCATTCCGAATCCTTCGCGGCAATCGCGGGCGCCCTTCTCTATGCGCACCGCAACTACGAGGAGAAGTCTTTCATCAAGTCGCTTCTTGGAGGGTTCTTCAAATGAACGAAACATCCCCCCTTCTCCTGATCGGCGTCGGCGGCGCGGGAGCCGCCATTGCGCGCGGCGTGAACCGCGCCTCCGGCGAGGGCCTGCGCTACGTGCTGGCCGACTCGGACGCGTCAACGGGCGGCGCCACCGACCCGTTCATCCTCCTCGGCGGCGACAGGCTGTCCGGACACGGCTCTGGCGGCGACGTCGCCCAGGCCCGCCTCGCGGCCGAGGACTCCAGGGCTTCCTTCGACGACGTCATCGAGGGCGTGCGCCTCGCCGTGATAGTCGCCTGCCTCGGCGGCGGCGTCGGCTCCGGCGCGACGCTGGCGATTGCGCGCCACCTGCGCGAACGCGGCGTTCCCACCCTCGTCTTCGCGACACTGCCCTTCACGTTCGAAGGCGAGGAGCGCAGACGCTCCGCGGACGGCGTCACGGCGGCGATCGCATCAGAGTCGAGCGCCTCGGTGTTCCTTCCTCTCGACAAGCTCGTGGGCGACGTGGACGTCATGGACGAGGCGCTCAGGCGCGCCGTCGACACGCTCGCATCGGGCATAACGCTCTTCTGGAGGCTTCTTGCCAAGCCAGGCTACATCCGGCTCGACACGGAGCACATCCGCAGGATCATCGCCAAGGCGGGGAACGGACGCTTCGCAGTTGTTACTACGCAGGGCCCGGACCGCTCGGTCGAAGCCGTCGACGCGCTCGCGCGCTCGCAGCTTCTCGCCTCGGGGACGAGCCCGGTTCGGTCCATACTCTGCGGAGTCCTCGCAGGCGAGGACCTGCGGCTCTCGGAGATCGGCAAGATTGCGGACGGCGTGCGCGCCACTTTCGGCGAACGCTGTTCGTTCGACCTCGGTACGGTCAACGACGAGGCGACGTTCTCGGGACGCATCTCCGTCGTGCTGCTCCTGTTCGAATCGAACGGCACGCCGGACGAAGAGGACAATTCCGGGCAGACGGCGCGCGGGAAGCGCGCGCACAAGTCGCGCAACCCGCTTGCGCAGGGTCCGCAGGGACGCGGACGCTTCAACAACGTCGAGCCGACGGTCTGGCGCAACGAGGACCTAGACACGCCGACGTTCATCCGCCGGAACGTGACCCTGGACATCTGACATGACGCCGCGCGACGGACACATCCGCGTACTCCCCCTCCACGTCGCGAACAAGATCGCGGCGGGCGAGGTCGTGGAGCGTCCGGCGTCCGTCGTGAAGGAGCTGGTCGAGAACGCAATCGACGCGGGCGCGCGGACGATACGCATAACGATCACCCAGGGCGGACGCAAGCTCGTCGCCGTGCAGGACGACGGATGCGGCATGACGCGCGACGACGCGGTCCTCTCGCTCGAACGCCAGGCGACGTCGAAGATCCTCGACGTGAACGACATTGAGGAGATCGACACGCTCGGCTTCAGGGGCGAGGCCATCCCGTCCATCGCGTCCGTCTCACGATTCACCATAACGACGCGCCGCCGCGATTCGGACGAGGGTACGCTCGTGCAGGTCAACGCCGGCGAGCTGGCAGAGGTGCGCTCCGCAGGGTGTCCGCCAGGGACGCTTGTCGAGGTCAGGGACCTCTTCTGCAACGTCCCCGCAAGGCGCAAGTTCCTCAGGGCCTACGTCACAGAGGAGAACCACGTAAAGCAGGTGTTCACCGTCCACGCCCTCGCCCACCCGTCGATCGGCTTCTCGCTCACGGTGGACGGGCGCGAACTCTACCGGCTCGCACCGTCCGCCGCCATCTCCGACCGCGTCCTCGACCTCTTCGGCAAGGACTTCACCGCCGAGCTCCTGCAAATACCGGACGACGGCAACGGCGGCGTCCGCGTGACGGGCTATGTGGAGAGGCCGAACCTCAACCAGCCCACCCGCCGCGACCAGTATGTGTTCGTCAACGGACGCCCCGCGACGGCGGCCTCGATATCATACGCCCTTCGCGAAGCGTATCCGCGCCGCCCCGGCGACGTCAGGCCGGCCGTGATACTCTTCATCGACCTGCCGCCGAACCAGGTCGACGTCAACGTCCATCCGACGAAGCGCGAAGTGAGGTTCAGGGACAACTCCGCCGTCAAGATGGCGATAATGACGGCTATCGAGCGGGCCCTGCGGACGCAGACTTCGGTGTCCGCGCCGGCTGTGCCGATTGCGGATCACTCCACTCCTCCCGCGCCCGCACCCGCAGTCGCGCCGGAGGCGATCCAGTCCGCCGAACATCTTTCCGTTCAACCGACCATAAAGCCCGAGACGCCTGCACCGGTGCCGGCACCCTTCCTCGCACCGACGGCGGCGGTTGCGGACAAGCCGTCCGCAGCACCGATCGCCGCGCCCGTCCAGGTGGAGTTCGCCGTCGCGCCGGACTCCACTGCGTCGCGTCCGTGGAAGTGGTTCCGATACCTTGCGCAGACGGCGAGGGGCTTCCTCCTCCTTGAGACCGATGCCGGGCTCGTCACCGTGAATCCACGCGCCGCGCGCGAGCGGATCGTCTACGAACGGCTCGTCGCATCCTCCGCCGCCTCGGACGCCGCCTCGCAGACACTTCTCATCCCGGAGACGATCCACCTTTCGCCGGGGGACGCCGCTCGCCTCACGGCGGCACTGCCCGCCGTCCGGTCCATGGGCTTCGCCGTGGAGCCGTTCGGCAGGGACACCTTCAAGGTGGACGCCGTGCCGCAGCTCCTGGGCGGACTCTCCGCCGGTGCAGTCCTCTCCACGATAGCCCGCGACCTCGCCGAGTCGGGCACGAGGCGCGGCGGCGCGCGCTGGCGCGAGGAGCTGATCGCGAAGTCCGTCGCCAAATCCTACGCCGGGGCCTCTCGCGCCATCACCGAGGACGGCGCCGTGCAGCTCGTCGAGGACCTGTGCGCGTCGCGGATGCCGTATATCTGTCCGCGCGGCAAGCCGACGCTCTTCTTCATTTCAAACCAGGAACTGAACCGCAAGTTCGCAATCGACTAGCCAAGCCATGCTTTCGATAATCATACCCACGCTCAACTCCGAACGGACACTTGACGAATGCCTCAAGGCGATTCTTTCACAGGACTTTCCGCGCGGCGGATACGAAATCGTCGTGGCAGACGCAGGCTCCTCGGACCGCACCCTCGAAATCGCAAGGGCGAACGGTGTGGACGTCGTGTGCGAGAATCCGCTAAAGACAGGCGAGGCCGGGAAGACGGCCGGCATTAAGGCATCCCATGGCGACTTGATAGCGCTCATTGACTCCGACAACATTCTTCCTGATAGCGGATGGCTCAGGAAGATGACGGCACCCTTCGAGGACGACGCCGTCTTCGCCACGGAACCGGTCCGGTACTCCGCGCGCCCCTCCGATCCGTCGCTGACGCGCTACTTCGCGGAACTCGGAATGAACGACCCCGTGTGCCTCTTCGTCGGCAACTACGACAGATACTGCGCCGTGACGGGACGATGGACCGGCCTCGACATCCCCGTCGAAAGGCGAGACGGATGGATGAAGCTCGTCTTGAAGGACAAGATTCCGACCATCGGCGCGAACGGATTCATCTTCCGTCGCAGGATACTGGACAAGGTCTCGTGGTCCCCGTACTTCTTCGACATCGACGTCGCGGCGGCCGCTGCGACGGGAGGATGCGGGGCGATAGCGAAGGTTGACACGTCCATCATACATCTCTACTGCGCAAGGTTCGGAGACTTCGTCCGCAAGCAGCGTCGCCGCATCAGGGACTTCCTCTTCTTCGCAAAGACCAAGGAGCGCACATACCCTTGGAACAGCCAGCGCAAGGGAGGCGTTCTTCTTTTCATCTTATCGGCGGCCTTGGTCCTGCCGCTGGCGGTCCAGGCGCTGCTCTTCGCCGTCCACGCCCCGCGCGGCTCGAAGTCCCTCGCCCTCTGGCATCTGCCCGTATGCTACGCCACGCTCTGGATCTACGGACTCGGCGTCATCTCCAAACTAGTCGGCATCAAGCCCAAGCCAGTCGACCGAACCAACTGGCAGAAGTAGGCGGCGTTCGACCGCTCAGGCAAGGTTCAAAAGCTCCGCCGGAGCGGCGACACGCGCGTCAGCCTTGGCGCGCTCCTCTTCCGTCCCGTAGCCCCATGCAACGGCGACGGACCTTATGCCGTTCTTCTTCGCCGCCTCGAAGTCGTTGATGGTATCGCCGACCATGACGCATTCCGACGCCTTTGCGCCGATTTCGCGCATGATGAACGCCAAGAGCTCGGGCTTTCGCATCTTCCCTATCGCCGGATTGTCGCGGTGCATGTCGCCCGTGTAGAGGCGTTCGAAGACGCGGTCCCAGCCGAAGTGGGCGGACATCGCACTCGCCCCTTCCCAGCGCTTGTTCGTCGCGATGAACACGCGGTGTCCGGCGGACGTGAGCGCGCGCACGACGTCAATCACCCCGGGGTACTCGCTCGTATTCGGGAACCCGTCGTGGTCGTAGTGATAGCCGAAGCGCTCCCGCAGGTGCGCGCCAAGCTCGGGGGTGTATATGGACGGAAACAACTTCGCCGCCATCTCCTCCAGCGTCGGACCTGCCACGAAATCGCGGTCGAAGTTGGGGCACACGAGGCCGATGTCCGCCATCGCCGCCTTCCACGACGCCCTGATGTCGGGGTCGGTGTCCGCCAGCGTTCCGTCCAGATCGAAAAACCAGTTCTTCTTGTTCATTCCCGTATTATATCATATCGGACGAATGCGCACACAATCATTCTGCGAGCGCCTTCTCCGCGATCCACTCCGCCCCGTCGCCCGCAACGTGTATGTGGTTGCTGCCCATGAAGGACTTCGCCTCGCAAGGGACCCCGGCCTTCCCGAGAGCCTCCTGGAGAATGGTCATCTGGTCGAGCGGCACCACGCCGTCCGTCTTCACGAAGGGCATGATCTGTCCGTAGGCGAGCACGGTCGGCACGGACTTCTCCGAGACAATCCCCACGGGCGACCAGCGCTTCGCGCGGACCTCCAGTTCCGCGTCGGATCCGTCGTCCGGCAGGCCGACAAGACGCTTGAAGAGTATGCGGAAACGGTACTTGAGGTCCGTATGCGCGTAGCTCTCGGTCGGACGCCCCTTCGCGCCGTCGATCGCCACGAGGTCCGTTGGCCCCACGATGCTCACGACCTTCGACACGGGGAATTCGTGCTTGAGCCCAAGCCCAAGCCGCTCTGGCGCGCCCTGGTCGTAGGAGTAGAGAAGCGCGAGGTGCGCGCCCGCCGACTCCCCCGCCATCACAAGCCGCGCCTCGTCCACGCCGACGAGCGGCAGCACCTTCTTGAGCTTCGACGCAGCGGCGTCTATGTCGCGGAGCATCGCGTCGAATGTCGCGCCCTCGCGCGCCTTGGTCACGCCGTCTTCGGGGACATTGATCGTGTTGTCCGTCTGCATGATGTAGCCTGCGGACGCAACCACGGCGCCGCGCGCGAGCAGTTCGTCGACAAGTGCGGCCGGTATCGCGTCCTTGTCGAACGGCTGCGACCACGATCCGCCGTGCAGGAACAGGACGACTGTCGAACTCGCCCGGGCGCCGTTCGTCGGGGCGTAGATGTCGAGGAACTGCCCGGTCTTGTGCGTCGCCATCCGCCATTTCGTGCCAGGCACCTTCCAGTTGCCTATCCGGCCCTTGAAGCCCGCGCCCTCGTCCGGCAGGTTACCGCGAGGTCCGTAGGGAATGTTGTGCCAGCATCTGAAATCCTGCGTCACGACTGACGGCGCAATGCTCTCGCCGGCAACCGCCCCCAACGCGCAAAGAAAAAAGGCGGCAATTATGATCTTGATTCCCATTGCGCTCTCATCTTGCAAGATCCAGACGAAGCGAGGTGCGTCCACAGGCGCATTTGTCGCGTGAGATGATCATGCCGTGCACCCCGGTGCGGACGCGAATGAGCGGCGAAGCCTCGCGCACCAGCGTGGTGAGGACGATCTCGCCCGTCCTGCCGTCGGGGACGGACGCCCCCTTCCTGTCCACGACGTCGACGATGTACAGGTCCTCCCACACGTGAAGGCCCGCATGCTTCGAGCATTCGCACGCGATCGTGGCGGCACCGCCTGTCGCTGGAAGTCCCCAGCAGGCGAAGAGCTCTATTCCGAGCGACTTCTCGATCTCGCGCCTGACGGACGCCTTGAGTCCGCCAGCCGGGACAAAGCCGACGCGGAGCGACTTGTGCGAGCGCGCGCCTTTGACGGACGCAAGGCGACGGAACGTGTCGACGGACGCGAAGACGCCCTTCATGCGCCTTTCGGCGACGAGGCGCATCTGCAACGCGGCGTCCTCACCGCCGGCGGGTATGCAACAGAGGCCGAACTTGCGGCAGCCCTGATAGAAGGCGAAGCCGTCCGTGGAAAGCCCCGTCGGCTCCGCGACAAGGAGTGGATCGCCCTCCTCGAAGCCGGCCGCCGCGAGCGCCCTTGCGACGCACTCGGCCGTGGCTAGGAGGTCCGCCCTCGTCGAGGGGCACGCCTTCGGGGCCTCGGGATCTGAATAGTCGAAATGGAACTCGGCGAGACGGGAGGGGTCGACCGGACCGTTCTCCGCGCGGCGCAGCGCCTTCGCGAGGCGCTTCTCCTGAAGCGCTTCGAGCGCGGCGCGCGACTGCGCCTCCATCTCGCGGTTCCACATCGACATTCAGTCCTCCACCCTTTCGACGGTGATTTCGGGGTCGATCTCCTGCAAGGCGACTTCTATGCCCTGCTTGAGGGTCATCATCGCGAAAGGACACGAGCCGCAATGCCCGACGAGCTTGAGGTAGACGACCTTGCCGTCGATCTTGACGAGTTCGCAATCGCCGCCATCCGCCTGAAGTCCGGAACGAAGCTGCTCGAGTTTCTCCTTGATTTTCTCTTCCATCTGAATTCTCTCCTGTATGAAGTTTGTTGTAGCACTATTATACCAAATCCCGCCGCCTACGGGCGAAAAAAAATGGTTTGTGAATTTCTGGCCTTGGTCAAATCGCCCGATTTGACCAAGGCCAGACGAAACTTTATCCAGCGTCCGAGATTGGCGCGAGGCAGGAGAAATCTTTCCGCGCCCTACCGCGGAAAAGGAAGAATAGTATCCCACAGAGCCGCGGAGGCACAGAGATAAGTTGAGAGTTTAGAGTTGAGAGTTAAGAGTTCGCAATGCGGTTGCTGGCGCAATACTAGCGCACCTGACTACGACCCAAACCTCCGCCGACACTATCCGACCCTAACCGACCCTACTCTGCCTCCATAGGCCCGTCGCTCACCCAAGACCATGACTTCCTCCAAGCTTACTCAATCGAAATCGGCACCGAGCCACCGTTTGTTTGGAGACGCGGCTTCCAGCCGCGTCAATCGAGTGATTGGCCAGTGACTACTTTAGCGCACTTGACGCGGCTGGAAGCCGCGTCTCCAAAACCTCACAGGGACTGTCCCCCTTGCCTACTTTAGCGCACTTGACGCGGCTGGAAGCCGCGTCTCCAAAGGCGTAGCCTCTAATCATTGCGGGAACTGTCCCCTCATCACTTGTTGCGTCGCGGAGCGACGCAACCCCCGGAGCGACTAGGATGCCGCCATCAGGGGTGTCCGTCGCTCCGCGACGGACATTCGCAGCACTCGCACGAATCAAACAAATCGGGAGCGCGCGAGGAAGGCGAATGCGTAGCGACTGAAAAGTCGACGGCTCCACGTCCTTTTCGTTGCGTCGCGGAGCGGCGCAACCCCCCGGAGCGATGCCCCCTATGGCTATGCAATCAACCCGCAAATATTGTGTCCTTCGAGGAGCGATGGACACACTGAAGTGACATAACCGGTCCTAGCCGACGACGAGCTCCTCGGATGGAAAGCGAACGCGGCGGGTGGACTCCCTGTCGCCGATCATCAAGACGACCGTGAGCGCGCCAAGGCGGCCGATGAACATCGCAACCATGATGACGAACTTGCCGGACGTCGACAGGTCCCTGGTCGTCGAACCGACGGAAAGCCCCGTCGTCGTAATCGCCGAAACAGCCTCGAAAAACAACGAATTCGACTCGACCGCGCCGGAGCGGACTGCCGCCGACTCCGTGACGAGGAGCGCGCCCACAACAAGCGCGACGAAGGCGATGAGCGCCATGAGAATGACGATCGACTCGCGCACGATGTCCATGGGCACCACGCGATTCGATATGACCGTCTCCGTCTCGCCCCTGCACATCGCAACCCATGTGTAGATGAGGACGGCGAACGTCGTCACCTTGATGCCCGCCGCCGCCGAGCCTGGCCCGCCGCCGATGAACATAAGGAACGCATACGTGAAACGCGTCAGCGGCGTAAGCGACTCGGTGGGCGTTATGGAGAAGCCGCACGTCCTCGGCGTGACGGCCTGGTAGAACGCAACGACGAACTTCTTCAACGGCGGCATCCCCGAAAGGACTCCCTTCCACTCGGCAAGAAGGAATATGACGAAAGCGATCAGGAGAAGCCACATCGAAAACCGAAGGACGACCCTGGTGTGCAGCGTAAGGCGTCCGCGCGCACCCGAGGGGCGTTTCGCCAGACGGTATGTGCAGAGGTTGTAGAGGACGAGGAAGCCCGTTCCGCCGAGAAGCGTCAGAACAGCCATCACAATGACGAATCCGGTGCAGTCGGCGAAGGAGGAGAGGGAATCCGGTTCGAGCCCGAACCCCGCGTTGCAGAATCCCATGATCGAATAGAATATGCTCGGGTAGACCTCGCGGAAATGGAACCACAGCGCGAAGGCGCCTATCGACTCGATGAAGAGCATCGACCCGACGACCCAGCAAATGAGGCCTCTCAGGCCCTTCACCTGAGCGACGCCGTATGCGTTCATCAGGGTAAACTCGCGGCTGAGGGAAAGGCGGCGCCCGACGGCGATAAGGAGGAATGTTCCGCAAGTCATCAATCCGAGACAGCCGATCTCCACCAGGACGAGCAGGACGATCTGCCCGGCCAACGAGTACGTCGAACCGATGTCGACAACCGTGAGCCCCGTAACGCACACCGCCGAGAACGCGGTGAAGAGCGAGGCCAGCGGATCGCCCCATTCGCCGTCGCCCGCCGCCTGCGCCCAGGGCGTCGCAAGGAGGACCGCCCCCAGCGCAATCAGGGCGAGGAAGCCGAAGGCGATCGAGGGGCGCCTGTTCACGTCCGCCTCTTCCCGAACGTAGCCCTCTCCTTGAGCCACACCGCCCAGATCGCAATCTCGTAGAGGGTGCAGAGCGGAATCGCCATGATGATCTGGCTCATCGGGTCCGGAGGCGTGAGTATCATCGCCATGATGAAGGAGATGACGATTGCAAGGCGGCGCTTCGCCCTGAGTCCCTCGCTCGTCACTATGCCGAAGCATCCGAGGACGAAGAGGATGAGCGGAACCTGGAAGACGAGTCCGAACGCGACGATCAGCTTTAGCACGACGGGTATGTATGTGTCGATTGTTATCATCGACTGCTTTATGCCCATCCAGTCGCCGATCTGGCGGAACGCGTACACGACAAGCGGGAGCGTCTGCTGATATGCGAGGACAGACCCCGCTACGAAGAGCGACGTGCTGAACGTCATCCCGGAGAGAATGACGAACTTCTCGCGCTTGGTGAGCGCCGGGAAGACGAAGCGCAGTATCGCGAACGTCACGAGCGGGAACGACAGAAGCGTGCCGCCCCAGACCGCGATCGACAGCCAAACGTCGAACGGAGCAGTCATGCCGACAACCTGGAGGAGGTCCTTGTACTGCTCCGCAGGGCGCTTGAGGAACTCGAGGATGTACGGCGCGAAGCATCCGGCGATTACGACGCCTATGGCCCAGGAAACCGCGCCGAAGACGAACATGTCCCTCAACGCTAGCAGGTGCTCCAGAAGCGGACGCGGCGGATCGTTGCGTTCGTCGGGATTCTCAAGGAGTCGTATTGCCATTTCGGATCAGTCCCCCTTCTTTTCGGCGGCGCCCTCGGCGCCTGCCGCGTCATTTGCAGGACCTTCGGCGGCTGGGGCTTCGGCCTTCGGCTCAGGGATGGATATGCCGTTCTCTATGTCGAGCGGAACGGCCTTGGACTCGTCCCCTCGCGACTGGAAGGCCCCTTCGACCTCGCGCTCCGCCGCTGCGGACGCCTTGTCGAATTCAGTCTCCATGTCCATGATCTGGCGCTTGAAGTTCTCGGCCGCCCGGCGGAACTTCGAGTAGTACCCGCCGAGCTTGCGCGCAGTGGACGGAAGCCTCTTGGGCCCCACCACAATAAGCACTACGGCGAGCAGTACGAACCACTCGCCGAAGCTTGCGCTGTCAAATATTAGCGCTAACGTCATTCCGGAAGCTTACTTCTTCCAGATGATGAACTCGCCGCGACGGTTCTGCGACCACGCA
The DNA here is from genome assembly GCA_946610035.1 of uncultured Verrucomicrobiota bacterium. Lineage (GTDB taxonomy): Bacteria > Verrucomicrobiota > Kiritimatiellia > RFP12 > UBA1067 > UBA1067. The sequence goes on along the minus strand of CAMOCC010000018.1, from coordinate 7,073 downwards.
GCCTCTCCGCTGCCCTCGACTGCGGGATTCGTCTCGCCGCGGCTCACCGTCTCCATGCGGTCGCGGGCGATGCCGTTCTGCGCGAGAAAGTTGCCGATGATGATGGCGCGGTCGTCGCCGAGGGAGAGGTTGTACTCGTTGGAGCCGCGCTCGTCGCAGTTGCCCTCGATCGTCACGACGCGGTCAGGATTCTCCGCGAGGTGGTGGGCGACCGCCTCGACCTTCGCGAGCTCGGCGGGGGCGATCGTCGTCGCGTCGAAGCCGAAGTAGACGGGGGCGAAGTTCACGTCGGTGCAGAGCGCATAGCCGCGATCCTTGAAGCTGCCGCCGGCCCCGTTCGCGTCGGTAAGCTCGGAGAGCGCACCGCCCTGGGCGTCGAAGGGGATGTCTTCGCTGCTCACATCGAGGTCGGGGTTGATGTCGAGCGCGTCGTTGGTGTCGACTTCAGCCGACTCGGAATCGGCGAGACCCTCGCCGGAGGCCTTGTCGTAGCGGCAACCGGTGGTGACGAATGCGATGGAAACGGCGCAAGCCGCAATGCACGTCGAGAACTTCATCTTTGCTTTACTCCTTTGTTGAAATCTTTTACAGGTTGTTTGCCTAATATGATACCGTTTTTTGGCGCGAAAATCAAGTGCGGAGTGAGCGGAATTTGAAATTACTTCTTCTTGTACTCGTCGGGACGGACCTCGGATTCGCCGTTGCAGTAGCGGACGAGCCTCTGCACGGCGTACCCGCCGCCGCTGTCCTTGCCTGTCTTGACGCCAAAGCCCCTGCCGTTTACGATGTGGTTGATGCCCACGATCGGCCCGTCGCCCCTCGCGATTTCGACTATGCAGACGTTCTCGACCAGCACGCCGGGCGTGTCGGGGACCTCTACCGCGTCCTCGAGGAACACGCTGTGCCGCAGAACCAGTCGAACACGGACTTGCGCTCGACCAGGAGGCGTCGCGCGGGCGCGGCCTGCGACACCGCCCAACCGCCTTCTTCATTTTGCCTCCTTTGAGTAGATTGATAGACTGAAGAGTGAAATACCGTATCCCGTGTTGCGCTTGAGTCCCCTGACCCTCACGTACCGCGCCTCAACCGGCTTGAGCGCGACCTCCTCCGTCCCGCCCTTTCCGCCGCGCACCTCGGCCGCCTTGACCCACTTCTCGCCGTCCGCGCTCGCCTCGATGTCGTAGTCGACCGCCCTCGCGTTCTCCCAGACGAGCACGGCGTCCGTCACCTTGTAGGCGTCATTGAGGTCCACCATCAGCCATTCGCCGTCCTTGTGGGCGCTCCCCCACCGCGTCTTCGGATCGCCGTCCGTCGCATTCTCAGGCGAGAGGCCGCCGTTCTCCTGCGAGGAGGCGCTGGCGACGCCCATCCGCGCGAGGTCGATCTCCGACACGCTCTTCGCGACGACGCGCATCGTCGCCGTCCTCCCGGCCATGGACATCATGAGCGTCCCCTCGCCCGCCTTGTCCGCGACGAGCAGTCCGCCCTTCTTCAGCGAACAGAACTTCGGCTTCTCCACGAGCTTCACGCCCTTGAGCTTCATCTTGCCGCCGAACTGGTCCTTGGCCTCGGGAGCGAGCTTCACGCTCTTGCCGACCGGAATCTCGACCTCCTTAGGACCTATCGTGAACGCAACCGCCCTGAGCGCCTCTTCCACCGGGAAGCGGCGGGACACCGCAAGCCCGTCCATCTTCGCCTCGACAGTCGCGAATCCGTTCGTCCTCGGAGTGAACATGTCGCCGTCGAACTCTCCGTCGGCGCTGGACCATTCGACCTTGCACGGACTGAACCGCTCGCCTCCCAGCCACGCCCGCGCGGAAAGCCTGCACGGAACGTCTTCCTTCAGCACGGCCTTCTCCGCATCGATCGCCGCGCCGAGCGCACCCTTCGCGCCTGCCGGCTTTCCGAACACGCGCCACGAGAACAGCGACACGCCGTACTGCGTCGCCTTCTCTTTCGCGCGCATCCTGAGGAACCGTCCCTTCTCGCCGCCGAAGTCAAGCTTCTGCAGTCCGGCGAATCCATTCCTCTCGCCGCCTATCGCGGACCACTTTGCGCCGTCCGCCGAATACTCTATGAAATACTTCGCCGCGTACGACGCCTCCCAGAGGATTTCCGAACCGTAGAGCTCGACCGCTCCGCCAAGGTCAATTGTAAGCGTCGCCTCGGCGTCGTCATGGGCGGAAGACCAGCGTGTCTTGTCGTCGCCGTCTGTCGCGTTCGCCGCGGAAAGTCCGCCTGACTCCTGAGACGTCGCCTTCGCGGACGCGCCGGACGCCAGATCGCGCATCACGACGCCCTTGGGGATGACGGACGCCGCACCTGAAAGATCAATCTTCGGCACCCCCGCCGGCTTTCGGTTTTGGACAGTAAGGCAGCGTGGCTGGGCGACGATTTCGCCGACGGTCTTCCCGTCCGCCCCGAAAAATCTTACCTTGCGCGGCTCGTCGCCGCAGTTGTAGGCCATCAGCGTGCGCTTGCCGTTCTTCACGAACGCCCTTGCGCACGGATAGTCCGCCTTGACGGAGAAGTCCAGCTCGCCGTACGTGAGGTGGCTGTGCGTCGCCCAGTATGTCATGTGTCCAGTGTCGGCGTTCATCGCCGCGCCCATCTTCTTCGCGCGGAGCTTGTCGAAGATCTCCGCCGCCTGCGCTGGATCGTGACGCTGGAGATACGAGAGCAGAACGTTGCCGAGCGACTCGTTGCCGACGGGGTTCGTCTCGTGTCCGTCACGCGTCTTGCCCTTCTCGAACCATCCGCCTATCTCCTTCGTCGCCCACATCGTCTCCCAGTCCCACTTCGCGAACTTGAGGTCTTCGCTGAGATAGTCGAGAGCGGGCGTGTTGGGAAGCCACTGGATCGAGTGCATCCACACGGGATCGCCGCTGAAATACGTCCACCAGCCAACTCCGTGGCACGTCAGGTTCGAGTTGTACGGATGCTTGTACTTCGTGTAGTCGATGTTCTCGCGGTCACGGTCGAACCAGTATTCCGCAACGCCGCGCGCCTCGCTCACGTACCCGAAAATGCCCGCGTCGCGCATCGCGTCGTCTCCAAGCGCAAGTCCGAGCAGGTAGAGTCCGCCCCAGCCCTGCATAGCCTCGCTCGTCGACTCCTGTCCGTTGCCGCCTCCGTCGCCGACACCTCCGGCGAAGGAGTGTCCCGCCCACGGATCGAACGTCCTGAAGAACGGAAAACGCGGCTTCGACGCGTTGACGCCGCTTCCCGAGGCATCTGCGCACTCCCGCTCCCAGTTGGCGTAGTCCTTCGCTATGAGGCGCAGCATCGGACCGAACTTCGTCCTGAAATCCTCGTCGACCATGCAGAGGAGCGCGCCAGAATACGTGAAATATCCGTAGTGGAAGTGATGGTCGTTGAAAGCATCCGAGTCGTAGCTCGTCCCTTCGCCGACAAGTCCGCCCCATTTCGGAACGTACGAGAAGAAGAAACGCTGTTCGGACGGATCCCACGTCAACCAGTCCTCGAACTTTGCCCTCAGCTTCGCGTGCGCATCGCGAAACGTCTTTGCGTCGCCTATTTCGCGCGCCGCCATCATCGCGAACGCCATCTGCAGAAGGCCCTTCCCGCCCCAGTAGGTATCACCGCCGAATCCACCGCGTGCAGCGTAGTCAGAAATCAGATCCCTGAAGAGAGACTCGTCATACCGCCCCTTCGCGGCCGCGACGGGCGCGGCCCAGTAAGGAAGCATGCCAGGGAACGTATACGTTATCGAAAGCGAATTGCCCGCGGCTACGCGCTGCTTCCCGCGAGGAGTCTGCCAGACGAGTCCGTCAATCGTCTTGAAATCAGGGACGGTCTTCTTGAGATGGTGGGGCTGGAATCCCTGAAGCGCAACGGGATCCATTCCCCGTTCCCCGTTCCCCGTCCCCCTAATATCCTCCGTCTTCACGCGCCATTTAGTCGTCAGCGCGGACTTCTTCTCGTCGTACTTCCAGTCGACGCGCGTCGAGCGGATGACGGACGTCGCATACGGCGCGAGCTTTTCAAACGCGGACTCGTCCGGCAGAAGTCCGATGGCGATCCATTCACCGCCCTCGCGCTTCCCGCGCCAAATTCCGTACAGCTCGTCTCCTACGGCAATTATCTCGGCATTGCCCTTGGCGCTGCGGCGCGGTTCCGCATCGCCTTCCTTCTCAATCGAAATCTTGAGTCCGACGCCCTTAGACTCAATCCAGGTAAACGGAGATCCATGCACCAGCGTCGTCTTAATCTCCCTAGTCCCACTTCCCTCTTCCCTATTTCCTCTTCCCTCTTCCCTCAACACCATCTCGACGTCCCAGTCGTGCCAGTCGTCGACGAGCGTCGCCTCGGGCGCGAAATCTCCAACAGCGGAAACGACGATCGCGGAACGGGACTTCATCTCCGTTCCGTTGTCGATCCAGTAGGACGGATTCTCGACGCGCACACCGTCGGCGCCTATGCGAACTTTCGCCGGATAGCTCCAGAGATTCCCCGTCCAGCGCGAGACGAGCGCGTCAGTCCACCAGTCGTTCGTCGGAATAGGATCGCCCTTGCGCCGCTCCGTCATGTAGATCGGACGCGTCTGCATTATGCGGCTCTGGTCGCCCCAGTGCCGCGTCGAGCGCGCGACGCGCCAAGGCGCATACGAGGCGTAGCTGCCTTCTCCGCACTTCACGATCTCCTGCGCGCAGGCCGCCGAAGCGACCGCGCACGCTGCCAGCGCAAGGGTCTTTCCGTTCATCATTTGCCTTTCTTGACGTATGCGTCAGGTCGCTCCTCGGCCTTGCCGTCGCAGTACTTCGTCACGCGCTGCACGGCATACCCGCCGCCGCTGTCCTTGCCGGTGCGGATTCCGTAGCCGCGTCCGTTGACGATGTGGTTGATTCCGACGAGCGGACCGTCCCCGTTCGCGATTTCGACGATGCAGGCGTTTTCGATCGTGACGCCTGGCGTGTCGGGCACTTCGATTGCGTCGTCGAGGAAGACGCTGTTGCCGTCCGTGTTGATGAAGACGTCGTACACGCCGAGTCCGACAGCGTAGTGGCGCTTCACGCCGTCCGCAACCTTGTACGCCGCATAGCCCTTCTTCTTGCCGCCGTGGGACATCCAGGTCGCGTTGCCCGGCGGATCGTAGCACTTCTCGTTCTGGAGGAAGTACATGCGTCCGTTTTCGCCGTTCCAGAGGACGTCGTGCTCCTGGAAGTGCTCGACGAAGAGTCCGTAGCACGTCACTCCTTCGCCATTTACGACGATTCCGTTCTTGGAGGTGTTGGCCGTCCAGCCCGTGTGATCGCCGTGGTCGGCGCGCCATATCCACGTATGGTCTACAACGGCGTCGTTGGAGTTAATCTCAAGGCAGACGTCCGTCTTGCCGGGCTTGCCTGTTCCGCCGACGCGGTAGATGAGGTCGATGAGAAACGCAGGGTTCTTTTCATGGCGGACGACGGACTTCTTCGCGCCCGCGACGACGAACCTCTTGGACGCGCGCTCCGCGTCGAAGATAAGCCCTGCGATGACGAGTCCGTCGACATCCGCGCAGCGCAGCGCGGCATCGGCGTTCTCAGGAACTATCGTGGCCTCGCCTATTCCGAGGACTACCGTGTTCGGCTTGACAACCTTTATCGGCTCTTCGACATGGTATATGCCGGGGGTGAAGAGGATGTTCTTGCCGGACGCGAGAGCGGCGTTGAGCGTCTTCGCGGAGTCCTTGCCTTCCTTCGCGATGTAGAAGTCGCGCCTGAGGTCGAGAATCTGTCCTTCGCCCATTCCGTCGTTCGCCTTGCCTGCGCCCCAGCTTATGCCCTTCGCGTTGCGGCGGATGGCGGGGACGAACACCTTGAACGTGTCGCCTTCGAGGAAGAGGAAAGGCTTTTCGCGAATGCGGTCCGTCTCCTCGACGAAGCTCGTGCATCCGCCGTCCTTCCAGTTCGAAGTTCCCTTCGCGGCGGCGAGCGGCGAACCTGAGGTGACGGGCTTCTTGGGTCCGTCAACTGCGTTTTCGCCGAGGTTGCCGACGCAGCCCTGGATGACCTGGTTCCAGTTGATTCCGTACACGCCCTGTGCGAACTCGTTGTTGCGGTAGTAGTACTGCTGCTGGGCGTAGGAGCCCGCGGGCTTAAGGAACATGCAGTCCGCGGCGTATCCGCCTGAAGCCCAGCCGAAGAACCAGTCGAAGACGGTCTTGCGCTCGACGTAGAGACGACGTGCGGGAGCTGCCTGCGAAACGGCCCACTGGAAGTTGAAGTAGGGATCGGCGTTGTTGTCGAGGTCGGCGATGGACATGTTCTCGATGCCGACCCAGAAGTTGCACGTCGCGTTGTTGGACGGAAGAGCCGCAGGCGTCTTTACGTTGGCGATGCGGACGTCACGAGGCGTCTTTCCGAGGCCGAGGAGCTGGGTGTAGTAGCCGACGTTGAACGTTCCGGCTTTCGTGTAGTCGCCGCTTTTGAAAAGAAACGCATAGCGCCCCTTTCCGAACTGCTGGTGGTGCTGGCGCTTGAACACCTTCTCGACGGTCGCTGCGATTTCGTCCGGCGAATCCTCGGGCGAGAAGATGTAGACGTTGGGTCCGAGCAGCTCGTCATGCGCCGCGACGGCGAACATCGCGAGCGATGCTGCGGCAATAGATGTAAATGCTTTCTTCATTTTGCGTGTTCCTAGGGTATTTCTTTACAAAGCGGGTCCGGCATTTACACCGGACCCGGCTTTCACGAATACTATTTCGTCATATCAGCGGATTACGATCACAAGGGCCTTGCCTGCAACGGAGAGCGAACCTTCACCGACGAGGCAGCTGCTAAGCGTAGCGGAAGTGTACTCGCCCTTCATCGTTACACCGCCAACCGTAAGAGACGAAACGGTGAGCTTGTGTCCGTTGAGGTCGATCTTCACATCTGCGGCGTCAGGAATGTTCAGCGCGCCAACGCGGGTGTCCTTCGTAAGCTTCACGCGCGCACCAGGCTGAATCGTCCAGTCTGTCGAGGAACCGCCACCGAGCACGGACTCCCAGTAGGTTACCGTAAGGTTGTAAGGAGTGACCTCATTTCCGGTTTCACGGTTTTGAACCAGAGTGAAATTCGACTCGTATGTCG
>CAMOCC010000017.1 GCA_946610035.1 uncultured Verrucomicrobiota bacterium | reverse complement strand
GCGCCGTGAATGATACCAAAATCGCGTCGAAAGCGAAAGCCCAGCTCGCCCATTTTATGGGCAAAGTGTTTACCCATTTCTCGAAACCGTCGAAGAAGTTCATAGAGGAGTGTATCTACGGAATACAGGCGTCCGGCGACACGAAACTTTCATCTATAGTCCGTGCGATCGACGACGACATAAGGCCGATATACACGGAGAAGCGTCTGAGCCGGAATCTGGACGACGAGACGCTGGAGGCGTCCGTGGCCGAGGCCGTCCTGAGGGACGGCGCACGGTCGGTGAGAAGCGACACCCTCCTTCTCGTCGATCCGACGGAGATCCGCAAGGAGTTCTCGTACAAGATGGAGTTCGTCACCCGCGTCCGGGACGCGAGCCGTTCGTCGAAGGAGGGCCGGGACGTCCTCGTGAACGGATACCACGGCTGCATGGTCGCGGCCTGCCGCCCGGGCGGACGCAAGACCGTGCCGCTCGCGCTGAAGCTCTGGTCGTCTCGCTCTCCCGGTTTCAAAGGCGAGAACGACGAGGTGCTGAAGATTGTCAAAGCGGTGTATGCCGCGACGGGAGGCAAGGGCTCAGTCGTGTACGACAGAGGGGGCGACAGACCCGCATTCTACGACTATTTCATCGAGGAAAACCGTGATTTCATCGTGCGGCTGAAAGGACGCAGCGTCCTGTCGTGGGGAGGGATGCACGCGCGCGTACAGGGACATGGTTACCACAGTAAAATGCCACACTAACAAGAGATAGGGATGTGATATTAGACATGAGACGTAGCCGGGCAAATCTTCCTAACCGATGCTGTCGCCAGATCGACCGCATTGCCTATCGCGCGTTTGATGGTAAGCAATCGATGGATCGAGAGGGGCGCGCCGCTACGACAGGGAATACTTACTGTGGCAATCTACTGTGGCAATCAAGTCTTTTGCCCACCATGATGCAACAGAGCAGTTGCTATCAAGGGGGTCCGTCGCTCCGCGACGGACTATGTGAAGCAAATATAATATATGACGCGGCTGGAAGCCGCGTCTCCATTTTCTGTCGCTGCTCAGACGCCGAGAAGTCGACTGCTCCACGTCCTTTTTGCTGTTCGACCGCAAAGGCTGGACTCACTGGCGAGAAGCCGGTTATGGACCGGGGAGGACTACGCACGGCAGCGCGCAATGCGGCCGTATCAAAAGGCGAGGACCGTTGCCACGAACGAAGCCAAGCCCTTACACGCAGGCAAGAGGGAAGTGGGGGTTAAATTGGAGACGCGGCTTCTCAGTCGCCGATGTAACGCGGCTGGAAGCCGCGTCTCCAAAGGTGCAGCCTAACCTACACTTGACGATTGAAATTATGATGCAGAGATCGACATCATACTGATATACATTGACTGGGGGGCTACAGGGTCAGACATGGTTACCACAGTAAAATGCCACACTAACAAGAGATAGGGATGTGATATTAGACATGAGACGTAGCCGGGCAAATCTTCCTAACCGATGCTGTCGCCAGATCGACCGCATTGCCTATCGCGCGTTTGATGGTAAGCAATCGATGGATCGAGAGGGGCGCGCCGCTACGACAGGGAATACTTACTGTGGCAATCTACTGTGGCAATCAAGTCAGACCCTGTTGGCACCAGAAAAGAAATTCCAAGCGAGTTCCTGTGTACGAAGAACGGCGAAGCGGGCCCCGTTGCCTATTCAAATGCCGAGCTGATGGCACTTGATTTGATTCAGTACGAACAGCATGCAGGCGGATATTCCGTTGTGGCGACAATGCTGGAAGAATTGCAAGGAGCATTTCACCGAGCTTGGGCATGTTGATCTGCCTTTCACTGTTTCCAATGGATGGTTTTCTGGCTCGTGCGGTATTACAAGCTTCCGGCTTGAGTTAGCCGCCAGTCCTTGCCGATTCCGAATGTCGCAAAAACACTGACCGTCCGCGATTGCAGACGCAGGTAGCAAAAAAACGCCCGATATACGGGCGTTTTTGTTTGTCATGAATCCCGGATGTCTTTGTTTTAGCCAAGGAATCGCCAATTGCGCAGAAGTGCTCGTATGCGGGCCGATGCAAAAAGTGTCATAGGACAGTGTTTCAATGATTATGATATATGCTATAATGTCAGTGAAAATTGAAACAGCGATGCCGCAGAACAAAGCCATAGCGATTGCCGAAGTCCTCAGGAAGAAGATCGAGGATGGTGGATACGGCGTGGGAGAAGCGCTTCCGAGCGTGAGGGCGATCATGCGCCAGCACGGGGTTGCGCGCTCTACTGCGAACCGTGCGCTGCAGGAGCTTTCCCGGATGGGACTGGTGAGATCCAGCAGCGGGTCGGGGACGTATGTGAGGCGACGCGGCGCGGGCATGATAGGGATGATCGTTCCGGGCTTGGCCGTGACGGATTTCTTCCAGCCGATAATGAGCGAAATCACCCGCCTCGCGCGGGCGGCAGGGAGCACGCTTCTCTTCGCGGAGGTGTTTTCGCTGGATCGCAAGGAACGCTTCCGTCAGGTCCGCGACCTTGCCGCCGACTTCATAAAGAAGCGCGTCGCCGGCGTAATCTACGAGCCGCTCGCCGAGCCGAACGGGAACGAAGCAAACGAGCACATCCTGCGCGCATTCCGCAAGGCGAAGATTCCCGTGGTGCTTCTCGATTGCGACACCGTGCCTTTCCCCGAGAGAAGCGAATATGACGTCGTCGGCGTGAACGACGTAGAGGCGGGCGCGAAGATCGCCCGGCATCTGATCGACGCCGGCGCGAAGAAGATACATTTTCTTATCAGCAGCCTTTGCCCCACGACGTTTCTCAACCGTCTCTACGGCGTGGAGGCGGAGTTGACCCGTGCCGGTCTTTTCGAGAAGGACGCGGTTCTGCGCGCAGAGCCGGACGATCTGGCGGCGCTGAAGCGCCACATCAAGCGTCGCGGCATGCCCGACGCCTTCGTCTGCGGCAACGATTTGAGCGCAGCAATCTTTTGCAAGACGCTCGAGAAGGCTGGACTATCCGTTCCGCGCGACATCATGCTGACGGGATTTGCCGACCTCTCCATCGCATCGCTCATGACGCCGACGCTCACGACGATACGACAGAGCCGCGACAAGATGGGCGTCGCGGCGTTCATGCGCCTTGCCGAGCGCATCAGAAATCCAAATCTTCCCCCGCAGGAGATTCTGTTCCCGTCGCAGCTTGTAGTCCGCGAATCGACGAAAGGAAAACTATGAAAATGTGCAATTGTGAAAATGTTGCAAATGTGGAAATGTTGCCAGTGCCAGTATCCAATACCAATTGGAAATTGGCAACATTGGCATTGGCAATAATGGCAACATTTGCACATTGCGGCGAAGCCGCCGAGCCTGTGCGCCACATCTTTGACGAAACTCCTGCCGAGAAAAACGAGCGTCTTTCGTGGTGGACGCATGACCGCTTCGGGATGTTCATCCACTTCGGGCTCTATTCGCTCCCTGCCAAAGGCGAGTGGGAGAAGATGACGCACCGCGTCAGCGAGGAGAAATACGACGAGTATTTCAAGAATTTCAATCCCGACCTTTTCGACGCCAAGGAGTGGGCGAAGACGGCGAAGGCGTCCGGAATGAAATACGCCGTTCTTACGGCGAAACACCACGAGGGCTTCTGCCTCTGGGACTCGAAGTTCACGGACTACAAGATCACCAATACTCCGTTCCGGAGGGGAACGGGGAATGGGGAACGGGAAACCGGAAGAGACATCGTCAAGGAGTTCTGCGAGGCGTTCCGCGCCGAGGGGATTCGCGTCGGGCTCTACTACTCGCTCATCGATTGGCACCATCCCGATTTTACGATCGACGCGCGCCATCCGCGCATGCCGCCGGGATGCCGCCCGGCCGATCCTTCCGGCACTGTCGGCGGCGAGGAGACGTGGAAGCGCATAAACGCCGGCAAGGACATGGCGCGCTACCGCCAGTATATGAAAGACCAGGTCGGAGAACTGCTGACAAACTATGGGCGCATCAACATCGTATGGTTCGATTTCACATACCCGAAAGATGGCGGACACGGCAAGACCGCCGAGGATTGGGATTCGGAAGGGCTTCTCAAATACGCCCGCAGTCTCCAGCCGTGGATCATCGTCGATAACCGTCTTGGACTCACCGATACGGCGGACGGGTGGGACTTCGTCACGCCCGAGCAATTCAAGGTGGAGGCGTGGCCGACTGTGAACGGCGAGCGGGTACCCTGGGAGACGTGCCAGACGCTGTCGGGCAGCTGGGGATATGCCCGCGACGAAATGACGTGGAAGACGACGGAGAATGTCCTTGCCACATTGATCCATTCCGTCTCGAAGGGCGGGAACATGATACTGAACGTCGGCCCCACGGGGCGCGGACGCTTCGACTCCCGTGCGACAAGCCACCTCGGGGAGATCGGGGAGTGGATGAAACTGAATTCCCGCGCGATCTACGGCTGCACGGAAGCGCCCGAACAATTCAAGGCGCCGGAGAATACGGTTCTTACATTCAATCCGGCGACACGCCGGCTCTACATCCATCTCATTTCCTATCCCGGCGGTCGCCTCACCTGTCCGTTTGCCGAAGACGTCGCCTACGCGCAGTTCCTCCACGACGCATCCGAAATCACGCTGGAGCGTCACGGTACGGCTGCGGAGCAGACGCAGGAATTCTACAAGAGCGGCAACGAAGGAATTTCCTACTTCCTCCTCCCCGCCGTCAAGCCCGACGTCCTCATCCCCGTAATCGAGGTGGTGTTGAAATGATGTGCGGGGAGAGGCTATATCAGAGGCGCGTGAAGCGCAATAAATTCGGATGGCGAGAGGACGAAGTCCACATCCGGGAAATGGCGCTTGTTCCCTGTTATGAGAACCGCTTCGGCGTCTTGCGCCGCAAGTGCGGCCTCAAGGAAGATTCTGTCTTTCTCGTCGGGAAGATCGTCGGAATATGGCGTAGGCTCTACAAACAAACCGTACCTGCTGAAATGGGAGACTATTGTGGTGGCTACGTCCTCGAGCAAATGAAGTTTAGGACGAAGCAATACATCTTGATATTCAGCAAGAATAGCCTGTGTGACGATAGGTGTCACGTAGCCGTCAAAGACCGCCTTGACGACCTGCCTTGTAGATGCGTCGTCATGGTGTGTTATCTGGGAGGATACAAGTACGTTTGTATCAATGACCGCGTATTTCATGCGAGGACCTTTTGGTGGACTCTTTCGCGTTCATTGCGAGCAGCATTGATCTCGGCGTTGATTTCATCCAACGACCATTCACGTTCGCCGTTGGAGATACGTTCGTTTCTGCTGCGTTCAAGAATCTCCCATGCACGACGTCCATCACGTATGCGGTTTGGCGGAGTGAAAGGTAATTTGCACTCTCCTATGACAAATGGTATCGTGCGCGTCCTGACTACTTGCTTCAAGAACACAGTAAGAGCGTTTGTCATAGTAAGGCCAAGTTCGGCGAGAACCTCGTCGCACTGGCGCTTAAGGTTGTCATCGATGCGAAGTGTAGTTGTCATGTATGTCTCCTTGAAGTCTGTTTGGTGTCAACGGCAAGTATTATATCACATCAAGATGTGTATTTCAAGGGGGGATTCGGCACAACAAACACAAACACAAAAGTCACAAAGGTCAGTATTGGTTTCGGCTGATTTAAAGTGCAACTTTAAAATAGCCGAAAAATGTGATTCGTTAAGGAGTGCGGCATGATTACGGCATTTTTTATTATGCAGTTTTGTATTATACTGTTTTGTATAACACTTTTTTACATAACGGAATATCGTTCCGTTGTCGGCAAGGGGGTGGAGAGGAGAATGTGGCAGCTGCAAATTTTGGCGATGTTCTATGGGGACGACGCTTCCAGCATCGCAAGAAAGCGTTTTTTCACGATGCAAGATGCGTCGTCTCCATACTACAATTGCCGCGAAAATGCAAGTAGAAGTGCCGCGAAAGTTAAAGTAAGGAGTGCGGCATGATGACGCAACTACACGATCTACACGTTCTATACGTCAAAAACAACAAACAGGGAGAAAGAAAATGAAAACGATGCAACTCGGATGCAAGCGGCTGATAGCGGCCGCAGTTGTTGCGACTGCGTTCGCGGCAACTGCCGATACGGTCGTGTGGTACACGTTCGACGACCTCGGCGACGTCGGGGACACTGTCGCCGATGCTACCACGGTCGTAAACAAGGCGAACCCAGGAACGCTCGATGCGACTGTGTACGGGATGGTCGGTACGGACAAATCCTCTTCGTCCGTGAGGATGCCGTACGTCACCAATGGCGTTCCGGAGTCGCTTCGGGTCCTGGATCCTGTGGGCAATACGATTGCCTCCGCCGCCGACAAGGCATTGCGTTTCTGGCGCACCCATGGCGCAGGCAATGGTGCGATGCTGGAAATTCCGAACGACCCTGCGCTGCGTCCGTCGTCGTTCACTGTCGAAATGTTCGTCCGCGTCGATCCTGACCACACCAATTGGGAGATGCTTGCCTGTCAGCCGTCCACTACGGCCGGACTTTTCGGATGGGGGATCAACTTTTACAAGGCGACCGACAACTCTTACTTGAACTTCCAGTTGAATTTTGTCGACACTGCGGGAGTCAACCACCAACATGGCATCGCCGGCAGTACCTTGCTCGACAACAAGTGGCACCATCTTGCGCTCACCGTAAAACCCCAATCGGGCGATCCGTCCAAGATCAACATCAAGTTCTTTATAGACTACGTGAGGGTTTACAATTATGATGCACCTTACGGCATCGTCCTTCCCGATTCTGCTGGCTGCCCTGTGCAAATCGGCGGCACGACAGCGCAGGGACAACACTTTGCGGGTGAAATCGGCGAGTTCAGGTTTTCGAACAAAGAACTGGATCTTGGCGAGTTCCTGCGCCCGCACAACAAGGCGATAGACAAAGACGTCGTTCTCTACTACGATTTCGAGGAAGACAATGCCTACGAGGGAGCCTTCAGCGCAACGGACGCCCTTGCCAACAAGGCGTCGCCGATTCTGCCAGGCCGCCTCCAGACCAGGACTTTTGATACAAAGGGAACTCTGCCGAAAGTCGATGGTGATGCCGCACCGGACTCGCGCCTCCGCCAGGCCATGTCGGACCTCGACTGGTCGGACAACGCTTCAAGCCTCTACAACAACTATGAGGGCGATCAGCGCTACAACAACTACCTTTACTGCGACTTGCCGTCGTCCATGTCGCTTGCGGACACGAACTTCACGGTCGAGATGTTCTGCAAGACCGACGGCAGCGTAAACTGGTGGACATCGGTTTTCAGGGACAACAACGATCAGGTTTGGATCGGCGGGGGCGAAGACGGCAACAAGTTCATGGGCAGAGTGACTCTGGATGACGGCACCACCCAAAAGACTGTCATCGACACCACGAGCGCAAACGATGGCAAGTGGCACCATATAGCGCTCGTTCGCGAAGGGACGGCCTTGACCTTGTACCGCGACAAAAAGGTGGCGGCGAGTACAACGCTCACTTCCAGCTCGCTGAAGGCTATCGGCAACCAATGGCATTTCATCGGCGGGCCGAACGGCGGCAACAACGATTTCAACGGCTGGCTCGATTCCGTTCGCGTGACGCGCCGGGCGCTTGGGCCGGAAGAGTTCCTGACGTCACAGCACTATCCTGAAAGCAGTACGATCGCCCATCTCAAGTTCGACGACGGCTCGGCAAACGCCGCCGATGGCGGCGGTGCGCTCTTCAATGGTGTGATAAACAGTGCGACACTCAGCGACAACGTGCCTGGCTACAAGATAACCGACGGCGAGGGCGGAACGGTCCTTTCCAAGCCTGATGTCGCCTCGCTGTCCATACCGAGTACAAGCGCCAACGTCGTCTGGTCCAACTGGGACGATCAGTATTATCTGCGCAAGGATACAAACGGCGTCGAGCGGACATCCGGCACGGTGGAGCTGTGGGTGAAAGGGAGCGTGAAGAAAACTTTCGCTGCCATTCTTGACGCGAAAATGACCGCGAACGGCGCGTACAACGACAATCTGCATATATGGAGACTTGGTTACGACGCAAGCAACGGCGGCAAGCCAAGTGTTCTTTTCCGTTACCTCAAGACTGATGGCACGCGCGACAATCAGCGTCTAACATTCGACAAGGAGGTCACCGACGGCAAGTGGCATCACTGGGCGTTCACCTTCCAGCCAAACGCATCTGATTCGACAAAGAGCGATATCGCGTTCTATCTTGATCATGATCAGCTGGGCACCGTGCAGACCCTGCCAGGCCGGGTGGCTTACGACGACACTCTCCGTTTCGCCATCGGCGAAGGCGGTTCGAGCTTCACAGGGCAGATTGACGAACTGCGTATTTCGGACTGTGTCCTGACGCCTGCACAGTTCCTGCGCGCGGAGAAGCAGCCGGGATTGACCATTATCTTCCGGTAAAACTTCAGGGAGACAATGCTGCGCTTGTTATAGGCAGGGTTTACAGGATTGACGGGATTATGAGTCCTGTGCGTGAAGAGCAATGGCTCTGAAATCTTGTTAATCATGTAAATCCTGTCTAAAAAAGAAATTGGCAACCGTTAAAACCTGTCTGAAGGAATCCTAATGAAGAAAGCTTATCTTGCAGCTTTGGCGATAGTTCCGACAATTGCGTTCGCGGACGCGATAGCCGACAACTATCCCGTCGCCGAAAATGTGCGTGGGCACGAGAATACGGAGTGGTCCATCAGCTACGCCTACCACCTCACGGACGCGAAGAAGAATCTTCCTCGCGTCCTTCTGGTCGGCGACTCAATCTGCCAAGGCTACCAAGGCAAGGTCGCGGCCAAGCTTGACGGGAAGGCGAACGTGACCTACTGGGCGTCGTCCTACTGCGTGACGAGTCCAGGCTATCTGCGGCTTCTCGCGTTCTACCTCGATGAGGCGAAGTACGACGTCATCCATTTCAACAACGGACTCCACTCGTGCGAAACGCCCGTTGCAGACTACGAGAAGTCCTACCGCGCCGCGCTTCGGCTCATCAAGAAGAAACAGCCTAAGGCCAAGATCGTCTGGGCGTCTTCGACGCCGATCAATACGAAGGACGCGCGAGCGGACAAGGTAGCCGCCCTCAACGCAGCTGCCCGCCGCGCCGCTGAGTCCGTAGGGGATGTTGCCGAGAATGACCTTTATTCTCTCGTCAATCCCCTTGAACGCAAGTCATATTGGGTCGATACGCACCACTATACCGACGCCGGCTACGAGCTCCTCGCGTCGCAGGTGGCGGAAATGGTTTCGGCGGCATGGGCGAAGTAGCTTCCACCTCGATGCGCGCCGCTCCGTTCGCGTCAGTTGTGTCGCGCGAGCCAGTCTTTGAGCAAAAAGGCGCAGAAATGCGGCACGGTGTAGATGCCGTTTTCAAGCCCGACATTTGCGTTGGCGACTTTCACGCCGAAGGAAATATCGGGGTAATGGGCGGAATCCACCAGCGTCCTGAGGGATTTGGAACGTCCGCCGGTTGCCTTGACCTCTATCGGGACGATGCCGGATCTGGAGCGCAGAAAGAAATCCTCCTCGAGTTTGGAGTCTTCACGCCGGTAGTAGTAGAGGTCTCCGCCGGATTTCCTTATCGCCTCCGCAACGATGTTCTCGAAAAGACCGCCGTTGTAGGTGTGGAAGTTTCTTCTGGATCTCAAATCTTCCTGCGCTCCCTCGTCGAGCTGGGCGACGAGCAGCCCGGAATCGGCAAGGTAGAGCTTGTAGCGCGATGCATCGTAGTTGCCTTTGAGCGGAACCTCCGGGAAGTTCAGGCAATGGCAGATGTTGACGATTCCCGCGTCGCGAAGCCATTCGACGCATCCCCAGTAGTCCTTGGATCTTGCGCCGCGCTCTATCTTCGAGTACATGAATTTCTTGTTTTTCCTGGCGAGCTGCGCCGGAATGTGCTCGAGCACGTTTATGATGCGCGTCTGCTCAATGCCTTTGGCGTATTTGCGGACATCGTCGCGGTAGGCGGACACGAGCTGTTGCTGAAGATCGAGAATTCCCTCGAACGTCCCGCTTTCGATGTGGCTTCGCACCACCTCGGGCATTCCGCCGGTTATGCAGAAGTCGAGGAAAAGTTTCGGAAATACCGCCATCTCCGCCGTGCTGAACGGCGATGTGTCGGCAAGGTGCGCAAGCATCTCGTCCGCAATCGCCGCAGAATAGCCTTTGGCGGCGAGAAATTCGCAGAAGTCGAGAGAGTGCATTTCGTATTCTTCCCGGTAACCGACGCTGTTGCTGGATATCTGCCGGTAGTGGAGTCCAAGGAGAGATCCGGAGCATATCACGTCAAACCGTCCGTCGATGCAGAAGAACTTGAGGGACGTCGTGATGTCGGGATGAGCCTGGACTTCGTCGAAGAAGACAAGCGTTTCGCCTGGGATGAAACGGAACGAGTTGTCGATGCGGGAAATGGCGGCAATGACGGCATCTGGGTTGTATCCGTCTGCGGTGATTGTCTTGAAAGCCGGCGTATCCACAAAGTTGATTTCAACGATGCTGGAATAGTGTTTCGCGGCGAAGTGCCGGATCGATTCAGTCTTGCCGATCTGCCGCGCACCCTTGATTATGAGCGGCTTTCTGCTCTTTTGTTGCTTCCATTTTTCAAGAAAAGAGTCGATTTTTCTCGTTATATACATTGTTTCTCCAATTTTTGCCGCGTAGTTTATCATAAAAACCTACGACTCGTCAACACTTTTCGTAGCGAATACGTCAAGGTGGGTGACACTTTTCGTGGCGAATCTGGTATGTCATATCACACTTTTCGTAGCGAATCGGCAACGAATTATCTATCTGAGGCAATTTCAAAACCCAGTAGGGACGCGCGTCCCGCGCGTCCGCGGTCACGCGGGACGCGTGACCCTACCAAATGCGCGGAGATTTTGAAATTGCCTCGTGAGACAAAAAAACGACAATAAAGGAACAATGCAATGAAGCTGCTTCTATTGGCTTTGACAATTATGCCGTTGCTCGTCTTCGCGGACGCCAAGTACGAGGCGAATTGGAATTCGCTCAATACGCGGCCGTGCCCGCAGTGGTGGAAGGACGCCAAGTTCGGCATATTCGTCCACTGGGGCGTGTATTCCGTTCCGGCGTTCGCGCCGCACGACACGAACAGCGTCTATGAGTGCTACGCCGAACACTACGCCAACCCAAAGCGTTGGGAAAAAGAGGACTCCGCGTTCCCCGCGTACCATGCAAAGCACCATCCCGGCAAGTCTTACGGAGATTTCGTGGCGGACTTCACGGCGGTGGACTTCGACCCCGCCGCATGGGCCGCTCTCTTCCGCCGCTCTGGCGCTAAGTACGTGGTGCTCACGTCGAAGCACCATGACGGATTCGCCCTCTGGCCGTCCACGTATTCGCCGTACTTCAACGCGGGGATGACCGGTCCGAAGCGGGACCTCTGCGGCGACTTGACGGAGGCCGTGCGCGCGGCGGGGCTCCACATGGGCTTCTACTATTCTCTTCTCGAATGGCGGCATCCGCTCTGCAACAAGAACGACATCGGCAAATTCGTCGAGCATGTCA
Organism: uncultured Verrucomicrobiota bacterium; assembly: GCA_946610035.1. Lineage (GTDB taxonomy): Bacteria > Verrucomicrobiota > Kiritimatiellia > RFP12 > UBA1067 > UBA1067. Next base: position 31,803 of record CAMOCC010000017.1, on the reverse strand, counting down.
ACCTTCCTCAGCTCAAGGAACTTGTCACGCGCTACAGGCCGGAAATAGTCTGGACGGACGGCGAGTGGGACTATCCGTGGGAGGTCTGGCGAGGTCCGGAATTCCTTTCGTGGCTCTACAACGAGTCGCCGGTCAAGGACACGGTCGTCGCCAACGACCGCTGGGGCGCCGGATTTCGCGGCAAGTGCGGAGACCACTACACGACCGAGTACGAGGACATTGCGCACGACGGAGAGGCGAGCGACTCGCATCCGTGGGAGGAGTGCCGCGGCATCGGGCTTTCGTTCGGCTACAACCGCTACGAGACTACGCAGCAGTATCTTTCGGACGAAGCCTGCATAGAGACGCTGTGCGACAAGGTTTCGCGTGGCGGGAACCTTTTGCTGAACGTCGGGCCCACGGCTGAAGGGCTCATCCCCGTCATCATGGAAGAGCGCCTTCTCGCAATCGGCAAGTGGCTTGATGTCAACGGAGAGGCGATATACGGAACGGTCGCTTGGGAAAAGCGTCCCAAGGACATGAAGAAAACCAGGGTCTATTTCACCAGAAAGGACGATGCTCTCTACGCCATCGTGTTCGGTTCCGCCGAAAAGGTGTCCGTGCCTGGCGTCAGAGAGGTCGATACTGTCACGCTCCTTGGAAGCGACCGCAAGATTGCCTGGACGCGGAACGGCGACGGCATAGAAATCGAAATGCCGCTCTTTCGCCAGGGCGCTGCACCCTGCGAGCACGCGCTCGTCTTCAAGCTGGCAAATATCAACGAGAGGAGAATAAAATGAGAAATTTGTGCGGATCAATACTCGCGGCGATGTTTGCGCTCTTGGCCGCAGCCAGACCTGTGCCGCGGCCGGCGATGGCGGCGCGGATTGCCGCGGAAGAGGATGTGTACGGCATCGTCCACTGGGGCCTCAACACCTACACCGACCGCGAGTGGGGCTATGGCGACGAAGACCCGGCGATGCTGAATCCTGCGAAGTTCGACGCCGACCAGATAGTGGGCGCGTGCCGGGACGCGGGGATGTGCGGACTTATCGTCGTAGCCAAGCACCACGACGGATTCTGCCTTTGGCCGACGAAGACCACGGAGCACAATATAACCAAAACTCCGTTTTGGCGGGGAACGGGGAATGGGGAATGGGGAACAGGAAGAGACTATGTCAAGGAGATGGAGCAGGCGTGCAGAAGGGCGGGGCTCAAGTTCGGCGTCTATTGCTCGCCGTGGGACCGCAACAGCGCGCACTACGCGACGGAGAAGTACGTAGAGATATACCACGCGCAGCTAAAGGAACTTCTCGGCGGCGCGTATGGCGACATATTCGAGATGTGGTTCGACGGTGCGAACGGCGGCGACGGATACTACGGCGGCGCAAGGGAAAAGCGCAGGATCGGCGCAGACTACTACCGCTTCGGCGAGGTGTTCAAGTTCGTCAGGGAACTCCAGCCCAACGTCACGATCTTCTCCGGCGCAGACGACGATTCGGACCTTCGCTGGTGCGGCAACGAACGTGGTTTCATTTCCGAAGACTCGCGTGCAACGGTTGTCCGCACGGGCGGCTTCTGCGACGGTAAATTCGGCAATCCCGACTACGTCCCGACGCGCAACGAAGGCTCGCCGGAGGGCGAATTCTTCCGCGTGTGCGAGGGGGATTTTCCGCTTCGCAAGGGTTGGTTCTACCACGAGAAAGAGCGCGGCACGACGAAGAGCGGCGCGTATCTCGCGAAGCTCTACGTCGGCACTGCCGGAAACGGCGGCACGATGGACATCGGCGTCGCGCCGAACAAGGACGGCGTTCTCGACGCGGACGACGTCCAGGCGCTCAGGGACTTCGGCGAACTGCGCAGGGCGCTTTTCGCGCATGAAGCGAAGGGCGGCGAGAATTTCAACGTCGTTGTCCTGCGTGAAGACGTGTCCAACGGCGAGCTGGTGGACGAATGGGAATTCGCCGCGGACGGGAATACGATTTTGCATGGCAAGTCGATAGGCATCAAGCGCATACGGCTTCTCAGGGAGCCTGTCTTAGCGAAAAACTGCAATGTCCGGGTTGTTCGCGGCGTCGGAACGCCTAAGGTTTCCTGCGCGCTCTACCGCGCCGACCAGTCTGTCATCGACGCGATACTCGACGCGAAGGGCGACGATGGCGAAACCGATACCGCCAAGTGGATGACGAAGGGCGTTTCCGCCAAGCGCGAGTTTTTCGTGTCTCCCGTCGGAAACGACGCATCGGACGGCTCGGCCGCGCATCCGTGGCGCACAATCAGCCATGCTGCGGCGGTCGCAGAATCGGGCGATACAGTGACAATCCACGCAGGCGTTTACCGCGAGTGGGTGAAGCCCGCAAATGCCGGTCGCGAAGGTGCGCCGATCACCTACCGTGCCGCAAAGGGCGAGCGCGTCGTCGTGACAGGTGCGGACGAAGTGCGCGGCTGGACGAAGCGTCCCGACGGACTATGGGAGGCGCACGTTTCCTATGATTCCTTCGGCGGCGTCAATCCCTTTACGGACTTCATCGCGGGTGCTTGGTTCATTGACAATGGTGCCAAACATTTCCGCACACGCCTTATCCAAGATGGCAAGCCGCTGAACCTTGTCGGCGAGGAGATCCTTGCGCCGCCGGACCACGGCGTTCCGCATCTTGAAAAGGGAACTGCCGCGCTGATCCCCGGCCGTGTCTCGGGCTTGATAGTCGCCGCATTCGAGCACGACCCGAACGTCGCCGTGCCAGAACTCGCCGTGCGGCCATGCTGCTTCTATCCGCTCGCGCTCCGTCGCGACTACATCACGCTAAAGGGCATTGTTTTCCGCGACGCCGCGCCGACATGGGCGCATCCGCGCGGCGAGCAGCCCGGCGTCGTCGGCACGAACTGGAGCCGCGGCTGGACTATCGAGGATTGCGAAATCTCCGGCTCGTGCTGCGCGGGGCTTACGCTCGGCAAGTGCGCCAACGATTTCGACTCCTTCTGGAACGATCCGAAGCAGAGCTTTTCTCTCTGGGGCAAGCGCCTCTCGGAGCGCGACCTCGCGGAAGTCGGACGTCACCTCGTCCGTCGCTGCCGCATCTCCGACTGCGGACAGGCCGGCATCTGCGGCGGTTTCGGCGCGGTCTGGTCGACAATCGAGGACTGCGACATCTCCGACTGCTTCCGCGACAAGAAATTCTTCGGCTACGAAATGGCCGGCATCAAGATCCACGCGGCCGTCGGCATGACGATCCGCCGCAACCGCATCCACGACAACGGCTGTTTCGGCGTCTGGCTCGACTGGATGGCGCAGGGGACGCGGCTTTCCGGAAACGTTTTCTGGAACAACGACCAGCACGACCTCTACCTCGAAGTCGTCCACGGGCCGAACCTCCTCGAAGGAAACGATTTCCTCTCCGAGAAGGCCATCCACTTCAAGGGCTCCAACAACATCGCGCTTGTCGGCAACCGCATCTTCGGCTCGCTCGCGTGCGATGACGACGCGAGTCTGGGCTATCGGAAGACACCTGTCTTTCATCCGCACTCGACGCGCATCAAGGAACTCTACGCTGACCCAATGCCCGCGAACCTCGCATTCATCAACAACATCCTTCCGGAAGAACCGCATTTCTCCGATCTCGCGAGCAATCCGTGCAGGTGTGAAGACAACTTCTTCGTCCCGCGCGAATACTGGCTGATCGATGCGGCAACAGGCGATGTCGGCATCAGTCCGCCGCCATCATTGCCGCGAGTTGACTTCAAACCAGTAGGCGCCGAACGCCTCGGCACCGGTCTTGTCTCGGGTGAGGACTTTCCTCAGCCGTCGCCTGAATATTCAACGCCGAAGAGAGAAATGAAGCTATGAAATTGGTATTGGCAACACTGGCAACACTGGCAACATTCGCCGATTTCGCGGCGGAGACATTCTGCAATCCGATGCCGATTCCGGATACGCCCGTCGGCATACTCTGCCGCGACAGCTTGAACGGCGACGCGATTCCCGAAATCGCATGGCAGAAAGATTGCTGGACAAATGCCGCCTGCGGCTTGAAGGAGGTTCGCCAGTTCCGCGAGCTTGCCGACCCGGTCGTTCTCGCCGAGGGCGACACGTGGTATCTCTATTCAAGCGCAGGGCTTATGTGGACAAGCGACGACTTCGGCGGCACGTGGAATCACGTGAACGTCCAGGCCGAAGCAGACTATGCGCCAGCCGTCGCCAAGTTCCGCGGCAAGTACTACCTTTGCACATCAGGCGGACCGCTGAGCGTGGCCGATTCGCCCACGGGTCCGTTCCGGACTCTTGGCGCGTTCGACAAGAAGTCGTTCTCGTCCGATCCGCAGATGCCGCACACCCTGGATCCGGCGCTTTTTGTCGATGGCGATCATCTCTATCTTTACTGGGGATGCTTCGCAAAGCCGAAGGCCGTCTGGTGCGTGGAGCTCGATCCGGAGAATCCGCTTCACGCAAAGACGCCCGGCTCGGCAGTCTGCCTTGTCGAGTTCGACACGGAAAAATACCCGTGGCTCGACAGGTTGATCGAGGGCGCGTGGGTGTTCAAGCGCAACGATACATATTATCTTGCCTTTGCCACATACGGGACGTCGGATCCGCGCTATTCGTGGTGCGCGATGAAGGGACCGGGTCCGCTCGGGCCGTTCGTGCCGCAGAAGAAGAATCCGTTCTTCATGACGGAGAAGGGTCTTGTCACAGGAACAGGCCACGGCTCGATCTGGTGCGATAAAAACGGAGACTGGTGGATCAACAGCTGCGTTGTCGTGTGCGCGTACCACGGTTTCGAGCGGCTTCTCGCGCAGGACAGGCTCTTCTTCGAGCCGGACGGGGATATTGCCGTCGGCAAGGCTACCGAAACGCCGCAGTGGCTTCCGTCCAGCGGCAGGAAGGGCGATACGGGATGGAAGGCGATACCGCTCAAGTCCGCGAGGCCTGAGGCGACGGACGGCAGTCTCAAGACGTGGTCGGCGGTTGAAGGACTGCCGTCGAAGACCGTATTCGAGTTCCCGGGAGAACGTACCATCCGTTCCTTCCGCGTCATTTGGCGCGACCTCGGCCTGGACACGAACCGCGGCGTCCTTCCAGGCCCCTACCGCTACCGCGTTGACTATCGCTCGAACGGCGTCTGGTGGACTTGGCTCGACGCCTCCAAGAACGACGTAGATCTCATGGTGGACTACCGCGAAGCGCCGGAGGCCAAGGCCGACGCCGTGAGACTTGTCGTTCTTTCCGCTCCGCCCGGCATCACTCCAGGGCTCGTGGAGTTCACGGTCTTTGGCGAGTGACGAAAAATAGAACTGAAAGGAGCAAATAACATGAACTGGAAACTGCTTGCATTTGTCTGTGCGATGTCGGCGGCGGTAGCGTACGCGGCAGGCGCGCAGGCTCCGGATTGCGCGCACAATTGGCGGAAGATCGATCTGCGCGAAATCAAGGTGCGCGGCGAAATCGGCCGCAGGATTGACCTGACCATTTACGGCAATCTTCTCAAGATAGAGCTTGAGAACCAGTTCCTCAACCATTTCCGCGCGAAAAAGCTGGGCGGCGATTCCGTCGGCACGGGCAAGTTGATCGAATACGCCGCGCGGTTCGCAGCCTATACGGGGGACCCGGAAGTGCTGAGACTCAAGAATTATGTCGTCGACGAGCTCCTGAAGACGCAAGACGCCGACGGGTACATCGGATGCCTTAGGGAAGATTCGCGGCTGTGGGGCTATTGGGATCTTGCCGAGACGGGATTCATCATCCTCGGTCTCGCGGTCGACCACCATTACTTCGGCGAAAAGCGCTCCCTCGCCGCCGCGGAGCGCGCGGCGGACTACATCATCCGCAACTGGCACACCATGCCGGAGGGGTGGGAAGACGCCTACATATCAGGAACGGCTGCCGCAGTGGGACTTTGCTGGGGAATGGAGATGCTGTACCGCGAGACGGGCAACCGCCGCTATCTTGACTTCTGCACGCGCGAGCGCGGGCTTGACAAGTGGTACGCGCCTGTGACAATCGGCCGCGCCCACGGCCTTTACGGACACAGCGCCACACATCTCTATCAGGCGATCGTCCAGCTCGAGTTCCAGAGCCGTCCTACGCCGGCCTTGCGCCGAGTAGCCGACGAAGCCGCCGCGTTCATGCTTGATGGCGACGGCACACTCGTCTCGGGCGCGTGCGGCCTCTGGGAATGCTGGACGGACGACCAGTCCGCGCGCACGGGAATAGGCGAGACGTGCTCCACGGCGTTCCAGATGCGTCTTTGGGATCTGCTGGTGCAGTGCTCGGATGAGCCGTCCGCCCGCTGGGGCGACGCGCTCGAGCGCACGATGTACAATTCGCTTTTCGGGGCGCAGTCCAAGGACGGGCGCAAGGTGCGCTACTACATTCCGCTCGAAGGCGAGCGCGTCTACTACCCGAGCGACACCTACTGCTGTCCGAACAACTTCCGCCGCATCATGGCGGAACTCCCCGAGTACCTTTTCTACAAGTCCGGCGACAGGCTGTTCGCCAATCTTTATTCGGAATGCGACCTGGTGACGAAGCTGGAAGGATTGAAGGTGCGCGTTGAGGAACGTACGGACTATCCCACGGGCGGCAGGATCGAGTTCACGCTGAATCCCGAGAAGCCCGGCGAGTTCGCTTTTCTTCTGCGCATTCCCGGCTGGTGCGAACGCCCTTCGCTCACGGTGGACGGGGAGAAGGTAGATGTCGCGCCCGGAATGATCGCCACGATCCGCCGCGAATGGAAGCGCGGCGCGAAGGTCGTCCTCGACCTTCCGATGAAAGTCGAGGCTATCGCCGGACGGCAGCGGCAAACGGGGCGCGCCGCATTTATGCGCGGGCCTGTACTCTATGCGCTGAATACCGTGCGGAACGGCGGCGGCGAACCGTTGCCTGCCGTCGACGGCGCAAGCCACGTGCTTACGGCGGAGGAGCAGAAGGCGGCTGACTTGCGCGCGTTTTTCTCGAAGGATCCTGCCGACATCTGCGGCGAGATGGTCGTGGACGCAACCTCCGCAAAGGTGGTGCGCGACGATTCCGTCCGTCCCGGCGGCACTGCGCTTGAAGTCCGCGCATCCACGACCGGCCACGCCGTGGGGGTGACGGTCGGCAACGGCAGCACGATTCTTCTTACCGAATTTCCGGACTGCGAGGCGGTTGCGACGTACTTCCGCCTGCTCGACCCCTCGCTGGCAAAGTCCGATAAATTGTTTACAGGCGAAAATCGCAAGGGAGGAGACAAGCCATGCACAAAGTAATCGCATCTCTCGTCTGCATCGCCGCCGTGTGCACGGCGCGGGCGGATTGGACGCTCGAGCGTAGCGCGGCTAAGGACGGGCTTTTGATGACAGACGGCGTCAAGCCGGGGGCGTACTATGTTCGCCTTGAAGGGTTTTCGGGTGACGACGCGACCACCCGCGTCAAGGTCTGGCACGAGGGCCGGCGCATCGAGTTCGTGCGCGGAGGACCGTGGTTGGACGACAATGGCAAAGAGCGGATGACGCTCGAGTCGCGTCCGGTGGAAGTCAAACTGGGCGAGGCGTTCCGTGTCGACAAACAGACTCCGTGGACGAGGATAACCCTTGCCGAAAAGCCGCTCGACTACACGCCGCAGCGTGTATTCACGAACATGGCGCTCGACCCGGAAGTCGCTTTCGCAGCGGAGGCAGATTTCGGCGCGTCGAACGTGGCCGTGACGCTCAACAGCTACCTTGGCTCTCCCGTCAAAGGTCGGCTCCGCGTGAAGGTGACGGACTACTACGGCAAGACGCTCGCAGAAGTGGATCGCAGGGACGTCGAACTGGGAAGGACGCTTAAACTCGATGTCCCCTACGAGGACAACGGCTCGGGGCAGTTCCGCGCGGCGGTCGGCTTCACGGACGGTTCGGGCCGCAAGGTCTATCGCGTCTTCGCGCGGCTTGCGGATGCAAAGTCGCCGCATCGCGAGCTTCTGAGGATGAACGAGGGGTGGACGCGCGTCTCGGGCAAGAAGGCCGTGATGCCCGCCGAGGTGAAAGACGGCGCGGAAAAGTTCGTCGGCAAGTTCGCGGTTCCTGCATCGTTCGCCGGAAAGCGCGTCTATTTCAAGGCGCTTCGCGTCTCGTGTGTGGCGACGCTTTACGTAAACGGCGAAGAGGCGGCGACGTTCGGCGAGGACGGCAACTTCGCGGGCGATGTCGAAGCGGACATAACGAAGTTCATTCGTCCCGGAGAGGTCAACGAATTTGCCATTGACGCGAAGCGAGCGGACGAAAAGAAGTATCCAAGCGGAATGCCGGGACGCATCGCGGCGGTTTCGGAGCTTGCGCTGGAATCGCGCGGCGAAAACGCGATCGGCCGAGTTTCGGTGGTGACGTCGTTCCGCGAGAAGTCGATCCGCGTAAAGGCGGCGTATCCAGACGGCTTTACCGTCCGCAACTCCGTCTGGCGCGGCAACGAGAAACTTCTTTCATTTGTGGACGAAGCCAAGTGGGAGGATCCTCCGCTGTGGGGTCCGTTCAATTTCCCGCTCCTCAAACTGGTGACGGAACTTGTCGATGCGAAGGGGAATGTCGTGGACGAAAAACTGACGCGTTTTGCGTTCCGCGAGTTCTGGGCGGACGGGATGGCGCTCATGTGGAACGGCCACCGCGTGAAGGGCGATGCGCGGGCATTCATCAGTACATGGGGGTGGAACTTCGACCAGCGCTGCAAGCGGCAGTTCAATAGCGACATCATCTGGGAGAACAAGCTGCGCGGGGTCAAGTTCTTCAGGCACGTCTACAATTCGTCTGAGTTTCTGGACTTCTGCGATGAGGCGGGCATCCCCTGCGCCGTAGGTTTCGCGACGATTGCGAATCCATCTCCCGAAAAGAGCGCGAACAAGGAGTTCTGGGCGTGGAAGGAGTACAACGACCGCTGCCTCGCCGCGACCCTGCGCAACCATCCGTCCGTCATGACGTGGTATATCACGAACGAATACTACGCCGAGAGCGAAGACCGCAATCTGGGGCCAGTCCAGTCCGCGCTGAGGAACATCCGCGCGTTCGATCCGTTCCACTTCGCCGAAACGGGCTGCGACCTCGATCTGCGCGGCGAGAACAACATAATCTCGACGCACTATCCCGTCGAGCTGCTCTCCTTGCGCAAGGCCGGGTGCTACATGCCGTATTCGTTCTACTGGCGCGATATCGAAAAGCCTTTCGTGCAAGGTCAGGCGATTCCCTCCGGGCAGATCCTGAAGGTCTGCAACATCTACGCCGATTCGCCTGCCAAATGGGGCGAGAAGCCGATTTTCATCAACGAGACGTGCTGGGACTTCTTCTTCAATCCGCCGTTCGGATGGACGCGCCTTGCGGGCGACGAGGTTTTCAACGATCCAAGATACTGCGACAAGTGGCACATCGAGACGGAAGTCGAGGCTGTGCGCGGGCATCGCGATGCAGACGTGACGCTTTGGACGCCATGGCGCTGGTATCACATCGACCCGGAATGGCGCGTTTCGCCGGAGATTGACGTAGTGAACATCCAGCGCTATTCGCGTTTCTACGAAGGGACGGAAGTGAAGTACGACGTCAACGTATTCTACGACAGGTGGCGTCCCGCTGCGGTGACATGGTTCTGGCGGCTTGAGGACGCGGACGGCAAGGCTGTCGCTTCGTCCAATGATGAGCGGATCGACGTGGATACGTCTGCATTCCTCAGAAAGCAGATTTCCTTCAAGACGCCGCGTCCCGGTGAATACAAGCTTGTCTTCGGACTTAAGGGCCTCTGCGAAAAGACGCTCGACATCGCGGTCGCCGCAAAGTCCGCTTCTGGCGGACGCCGCTACGCTAACGTATTCGGAGCGCGCGACGTCCTTTCCGAGCGGCTGCTTGACCGCGCGGCGGCGGGGGAGACGATTGTCGTCCTCGCGCGGAATGACTATCCCGAGTGGCTGCCGGAACTGCCGTCCGTATCCGACCAGTCCGGCGCAATCCTGCGCACGTTCCGTCCCCGCCATCAGATTCTCAAGGGTTTCAGGAAGGAGGATTTGCGGTATTTCTTTCCGAAGTCCATCGCCTGCGACGGTGCATTTGCCAAGCCGTCGGGCGGAAACGCCAAGACGATCCTCGAGTTCGGCGGCGCGTCGGGGCTAGTCTATTCCGCGCTTGTCGAAGTTCCATACGGGAAGGGATGCTTCCTCTACTCGCGGCTCGTGTTGGAGCCGGACGTCAACCCAGTCGCCGCGAAACTTCTGGAGAACATGGCCGCCTACAAGAGCACAAACTCATCTGGCCGGGCGTTGTTCCTGACGGCGCGTGGGGACACGCGCCCTCCTGTCGCCGATGCGCTGGTGAAGAACTGCGGCGTGGAACTGGATTTCGGCGGCATTGCAGACATCGGCAAATACAGCGCCATATTCGTGGACGGCAAGGCGCCACTTTCCAAGGACGACCTCAAGGCCCTTGCATCGTCCGGCAAGAATGTCTTAGTATTTGGACCGTGCGAAGCGGCGGGAATGGCGACGCGTTCAGTCGGCGCGAAGTCGTGGAGCGGACGCGCGGTGCGCATATCGAGCGACCCGATCCTCGACGGACTCACCAACCAGGACATGATGTGGCGAAAAAAGTTCTCCGACGAGAAGACCGCTTTTGCGGAACTGGCTGCGGAGGAGTTCGTCGTGGAGAAGGGCGTGCTTACGTATCCTGCGTATGTCGTCCGACGCGGCAATTTTGTGTTTACGACGCTCGATCCGTCGGTCAACGCGAAAGATGCTTCGAAGCAGGCGGCGCGCCTCTGGGCGACGATTCTCGGGAACGCCGGCGTTAGGGTGAAGGGCTTTTCGCGTCCGTTCATCCCGAAGAACCTTTTTTACGATTCAGTAGATCTATCGCCGTATCTAGACCGCACTCTCGCGGACGAAAAGGGGAGTGACGGCAAGGGGTCGTGGAACGACCAGGGACCCGAGCAGTGCCTGCCGCTGATTTTTGCGGGAGAACGCGGCTGGGTAGGGCAGGTGCCGTATGATGTGAAGATGGCGGGTCCCTGCGCGTTCACGCTGAAGAGCGAGTTCTGCAAGGCGGGCAAGGACAATGTAACGGTTGAAATCGGACGCAAGTTCGACACGCTCAACTGGCTCTCGACCGGCGCGTGGGTCGGGAAGGGCAAGCGCGACTATACCGTGCGCGTCAATTATGCGGACGGAAGTACGCGGCAGATTGAAGTGTCCGGCGGCGTGAACTTGTTCGACTGGGTTTCTGAGATGCCTGATTTCTCCGGCGAGACGGATACTGTCACCGCGCTGCGAACCTTGACTGCGAAGTCGGGGTTGTTCGCGAAGATGAACATCTATTCGACAAGCTGGGTCAATCCTGATCCGAAGAAGGTCGTCAAGACGGTCGAGTTCCTGCGCGGCGAGAAGAACTGCGCCGTAGTCGGGGTGTTTGCGTTGACGCTCGGTGCGCGCGAGACGGCGTATTCCGCCCTGTCACAGGAGGAACGCGGCAAACTCCACGAGCGGTTCGTCGCCGAGGCTATGGCTGCGAAGGAGGCGGGCGAGCGCGCCAAGGCGATTGCGCTTTACGAAAAGGCAATCCGCGCAAAGCCCGTCGATCTCGGCATCTATCGCTCCATCGCTGCGCTCTACGAGGAGGCGGGGGATGCGGAAGCGGCGCTTGCGACATGCCGGCGGTCGCTCGAAGCGGACTACAACCAGCCAGACCTTTGGGACGAGGAAAAGCGTCTTGAGGCGAAAGTGAAAGGTGCAGCGAAATGAGAAGGAAAATCACTGTGGCGGCTTGCGCGTTCGCGGCGGTGGTCGCGCTTGCGGCGGTCGCAAAGACGGTGGACTTCCCGATTCCGGACGCTGTCCGGAGCTGGGATATCCCGGAACGGGCCACGAACGGCGTTAAGGCCGTGTGGATCGAGAATGTGCCGTGGCACGGCAAGCCCACGCGTTTCTTCGCCTACTATTCTCTGCCCGAAGGCGCGACGGCGGAGAAGAAGGTGCCGGGCATCGTGCTCGTGCACGGCGGATACGGAACGGCCTACCACACATGGGTGAAGCTGTGGAACGACCGCGGATATGCCGCGATCGCGATGGACAATTGCGGCGGCATCCCCGGAGAGAAGAACCATACGGCTGAACATCCGCGGCACGAGTGGTCCGGGCCAAACGGCTGGGGACGCTATGAGGAGGAGACTCTGCCGCCGGAGGAGCAGTGGGTATATCACGCGATCGAATGCGTCATCCGCTCGCATACGTTCCTGAGGAATCTCCCCGAAGTCGATGCATCGAGGATCGGCGTGACCGGAATATCGTGGGGCGGTTTTCTCACGTCCATTGTCTGCGGGGCGGATCCGCGTTTCGCATTCGCCGTACCGGTTTACGGATGCGGGAACCTGCGGCGGCATTCCGTCTTCGCGCCGGAAATCGGCGAGCTGTGGGAGACGCTCTGGAATCCAGTCGAATACGTGAAGAACTGCCGGATACCGACGCTTTGGTGCACCGGGACGAACGATTATTTCTTCCCGCTCGATTCGTTCGAGGAAACTGCGTTCGCCGCAGGGAATCCTCTTTTCTCCATCAAACTCCGCATGAAGCACGGGCATCCGCCGGAGGGCGATCCGCCGGAAATTGCGGCTTTTGCCGATTCAATCGTGAAGGGCGGCCGCAAACTCGCAGACCGCAAGATCGCGCGCCGCGAGTGGCTGTATACCGAATCCGCCAATTCGGTATGGAAGGACAGACCTTTCGAGGTTTCCGCAGAAGCACCGCAGAATTGGACGATACGCTTCGAGAACGCCATCACCGAAGACGGGCTGATCCTCTCATCCCCGCCGGAATTCCAGACGGCGACGCTTGACGCCAAGGGCGTTGTCGTCAACGGCGCGACCATCCGCGAGACCGAGCGGCGCGTTTTTGCCGACGGCTGGGCGGTGCGGTACGTCCTGCCGGAGGGCGAGAGGCGCGTCGAGCGCGAAGAAACGGTCTGGACGCTTCCTGCCGACGCGAAGGTGTGGTATCAGGAATACGGCATGGACTATGAAAAGCCGTATTGCTCCTCGCTCGTGAGCGACATTCCCGCCGGCACGGTGATGAATTTCCCCGTGACGGCGAAGCTCGTGGACGGGACGTATCGCCTGATTACCGAGGCGAATGTAGTCGGCTACACAGATTCTGCGGCGAAGTATCTTGGCGAGGGACGCTTTGGCGTATTCTACGTGAACGACCCGGACGGGTTCGACCAGAAGGGCGCGGATACGACGCCCTGGCGCGTGATGCTTGTTGCGAAGGATTTGCAGACGCTTGCGACGAGCGACATTGTGCGGCGGCTTTGCCCCGCCCCGTCCGCAGCGGTTGCGGCGAAGGCGGCGAAGTTCGTGCGCCCCGGCCGCGCCGTCTGGCAGTGGCTACCCGCTGGCGCGCCGAAATACGGGGAACAGAAGGAGTGGTACGACAGGACGAAGGCGCTGGGCTTCGAGTACTATCTCATCGACGATGGTTGGCGCGACTGGCGCGATGGCGACATGGACCAGTGGGCGTGCCTCAAGAAGTGGATTGACTACGGGAAGTCGATCGGTGTCGAGACTTTCATGTGGGTCGACTCCAAGGAAATGCGCAATCCCGAAACGCGTCGCGAGTATCTTGCGAAGGTGAAGGCGTCGGGTGCGGTAGGCATAAAGATTGATTTCCATCCCGCGCCTTCCTGCGAGCAGATGGCATGGTATGAGGAGGCCCTTGCAGATACGCTTGAATTCGGGCTCATGACAGACTACCACGGCTGCGTAAAGCCGAGCGGTCGCGAGAAGACGTGGCCGCACGAGGTCGCGCGCGAGGCGATCCGCGGTCACGAGTGGCACATCACGCGCTACAACAGGGTTCTTCCGCCGGAACACGACTGCATCCTGCCGTTCAACCGTCTCGTTCAGGGACACGCCGACTACACGCCCGTCGTCTTCGAGGAGAGAGAGCTTGCCGGCTATACGCGGGCGAGGGAGCTTGCCCAGGGGATCATCTTTTCCGCTCCATTCCTCTGTCTCGGTGACTATCCGCAGAACTATCTCGAAAGTCCTGCGGTTGAAATCATAAAGGCGCTGAAGCCGATCTATGATGAGACGATTGTCCTTCCCGGCTCGGAAATCGGCGAATGCGTCGCGGTAGCAAAGCGCAAAGGGTCCGATTGGTTCATCGCCGTCGAAAACGGCGCCGAAGCGAGAAAACTGCGAATCGATTTCGGTTTCTTCGGCGAAGGCGAATATGACATGACGGCGTTTGCCGATGATACCGACCGGCCGGACGGATATGCGATTTCGCGGCGCCTCGTCGGACGGGACGGATCGCTCGACCTTGAAATCAAACCGAAAGGCGGGTTCGTCGCGTGGCTCAGAAGGAAAACGGGCCGAGCCTCTGTCGGCGCTCCCGAGACTCGCGCACAGGGGCTTTGCCGTTGCCAGGTGCATCGCGGCGGCGGACGCGATACGCGGCCCGACAATTCGCTCGAGACGTTCCTCTGGTGCTGGGGGCACGGCGTCGCGCCGGAGGCGGATGCGCGGCTGACGAAGGACGGCGTCGCAATCGCTTTCCACGATCCGACGCTCCAGCGCATTGCGCGCGGCATTCCCGGCGAACTCCAGACCCGCGAAATCAAGGACATGGCATGGGACGAAATAAAGGACGTCGATGTCGGCTCGTATATGGGCGAAGAGTATGCAACGACGCGCATCGCGACGATGGATTCGATCTTCGCCGCGATGGCTGGCCGTCCCGATAGAATACTCTACCTGGACGAAAAAGGGGCGCCGCCCGAGATGATGGCGCAGATGGCCCGGAAGCATGGCGTGGAGAAGCAGATCTACTATACTTCGCCGGATTTCCGTCTGATGGCGCGGTGGCAGGAGGTTGTGCCGGACGGCCTCGGCATGGTGTGGCTCGGCACGTGGCCGACGGACAACTCGGCCGAGTCCGTCGCGAGGGCCGATGAGTTCCTGGAACGGACGTTCCGCGAGATGGAAGATGCGAACTGGAAGGGCATCAGCCAGATACAGCTGCATATCCGGACGGATCTTACGAAACCCGATCCGTTTTGCCCTTCGACGGAATGCCTGAAGAAGTCCATCGAACTTTTGCACTCCAAGGGCATAACCGTACAGGCGTTCACATGGACGGAAGGCGCGAACAAAGACGTCCTGCGTCGCATTTGGTCGCTCGGTTTCGACAATTTCGCCACGGACGATCCGCTTGTGCTGTTCGAACTGTTGCCGGAATTCGCCGGGTGCGGCAAATGAAAGGAGCGAGAAATATGTCCAGGATGAAAGGAGCGCCGACGCGCGCGATGCCGTTGAAGATTCGTGCGGCCGGGGCCGCGATCGCGGTTTCGTGCCTGGCGCTTGCGCGGCCGTGCGTCGCTGCCTCGCGTGCCGAAACGCGTGAACTGACGGTTGCTCCGGACGGCATGTCGCCGCGCGAGGCGCTTCTCGTCATCCGCGAGGCGAAGGCGAAGGGCGATGCGTCTGCGTGGACGGTGCATATACGGCGTGGCGCGTATTTTCTTGAAGCACCGCTTGTTTTCACGGCCGCCGACTCCGGGACGCGCTCTTCGCCCGTCCGCTGGATTGGCGAAGGCGGCCCCGTTTTTGCCGGCGGCGAGCGGCTGAAGGGCTGGCGGAACGAAGGGGGCGGCGTGTGGTCTGCACCGATTCCGAAGGGCGCAGACGGAAAGCCTGTCTGGTTCGAGCAGCTTTGGGTGAACGGACGGCGCGCCGAACGCGCCCGTGCGCCGGATGCCGTGCCGGACGATCCGGCGCGCGGCTGCATGAAACTGAGTTTGTCCGAAGAACGAGTCGTGACGAATGCGGTTGACGGAAC
Organism: uncultured Verrucomicrobiota bacterium; assembly: GCA_946610035.1. GTDB lineage: Bacteria > Verrucomicrobiota > Kiritimatiellia > RFP12 > UBA1067 > UBA1067. The sequence continues at coordinate 16,012 of CAMOCC010000017.1, read as the reverse complement.
GGTTTCCTACGTACAGCGCATCGCTTCGACAAACGCGGCGATGTCCAAGGTCGTGGCGACGGCGGCGGAAGATCTGCCGTACGTTTCGCTCTGCGCCGTCCACAAATGGAATGCGGCGCGTCAGGGGATCCTTCGTGTCGATCCCGAAACGATGTCCGTCGAGACAAGCCGCAGGGAGAGCGTCGGCGGCAATCGCGCGTGGACGGCCAAAGAGACGATTGTCTGGTTTGAAAATGTGCGCGGCGCATTCGACGCGCCGGGGGAATGGTTCTATGACGCCAAGGCCGGGCGTGTCCTCTATCGTCCGCTTCCGGGCGAGACGATCGGTTCCCTGTCGGCGATCGCGCCGACGGCGTCCGGCGGCGTGCTTGTCGTTCTGCGTGGCGATCATGACGGCGATCCGGTGCATGACATCGAATTCAAGAACCTGTCGTTTGCGTTCACGGACTACGCCGAGAAACCAGGGGCGAAGAATGCCGTTTCCGCAGAAAAGGTCCCCGCGCAGTTCTACACGCGACAGACGTTGCCTGAGACCGTCGGATGCGTTACGGCCACCGGTGCGCGGCGCATCGTCTGGGACGGATGCAGATTTCAGCATCTCGGCGCGTTTGCTATGCGCCTGATTGACGGTTGCATTTCCAACACCGTCAAGAACTGCACATTCGCGGATATTGGCGCGGGAGGTGTCAAGATGGGATCTGAAAATCCGCATGTCGCGCCGGGTGAGACGCTTTCACGTCGCGAAATCACAACGCTTGCGCCGCGCTCGGTCGCATTCAACACGGTTGAAAACTGTCTCTTCAAGGGAATTGGATGCTATGTTCCGGCCGGCATCGCCGTGACGCTCACGCATGCCAGCGACTGCCGCATCGTCCATTGCGATATGACGGATTGCGCTTACTCGGCCATTTCCGCCGGGCTGGCATGGGGCTACGGCGGAAGCGTCGCGCAGCGCAACGAAATCGCATACAATCGCATCTGGAACATCGGCAAGGGATTGATGAGCGACATGGGCGGCGTCTATACCCTCGGCACAAGTTTCGGGACGACGATTCACGACAATGTCATCCATGATGTCCGCAGTTATTCCTACGGCGGCTGGGGAATCTACTTTGACGAGGGATCGGAAGGTATCGTCGCGGAGCGCAATCTCTGTTGGAATACGACAGACGGCGGCTTTATGCAGCATTTCGGACGCGGGTGCACGGTCAGGAACAACATCTTCGCGTGGAACAGAATCGGCGACGCCGTCCGTTCGCTCTTTGTCGTCCGGAACAAAGAGGGAATCGAGCCGACACTTGATTTCAAGAACAACATAGTTCTTGTTTCGACATGCGCCCTTGCGAACGAACAGGCGGTAAAGGTCAAGGGCGACTGGTCAAACAACCTCTGGTTCGACGTGCGCGGCGAAAGCGCCGCGACAATCGGCGGCGGGACTTGGGCGGCATGGACGCAGCTGGGGTTCGAAAAGGATGGATCGTTCGCCGATCCGCAGTTTGTCGATGCGGCCAACAACGATTTCCGCCTCAAGCCGACATCACCGGCGCTTAAACTGGGTTTCCGGCGGTGGGACTATTCTGCTGCGGGAAGAAAAAGAAGACAAGGAGACGAAAAATGACGGAACGGATCAAAATTAGGGCGAGCCTGGCACTTGCGGTTCTCGCCGCTTTATCGGTGCTGGGCGCATCTGGGGACGCGGCCGGACGAGAAGGATTTTCGCCGGTCCCCGCCGAAGCGCTGAAGACGCTTCGGGATTTGGCGCCTGGCCGTCCCGTGCCGCGGCCGTCGCTTCTGCCGGAGGGCAAGACGTTCAAGCTGGCGTGGTCGGACGAGTTTGACGGCGACCGGCTGGATGAATCGAAATGGTCGTACCGCACGAATTTCTGGGGACAGCGCGCCTACTGGTTCGCTACGCCCGAGGACAACGCGGTCGAAGTGAAGGACGGGCTTCTTCACCTGAAGCTCGTCAAGAAGGCGGACGGACAGTTCGTCTCGCCCCAGCTCCAGACGGGTGAGCTCGTGTGGGACGTTCCCCACGAGGACAATCCCAAGGGCTTCTGGCCGCTTCCGAAGCGCGAGAAGGCGAAGTTCGCGCACCGCTACGGCTATTACGAATGCCGCTGCCGCCTCCAGCAGATGCCTGGATGGTGGTCGGCGTTCTGGATGCAGACTCCCATGCAGGGTTGTTCGCTCGACCCGCGCTTGGCCGGCATCGAACACGATATCATGGAATCGTTTGAAGTCGGAGAAGTGATACCGCACTACTTCCACGCGAACGGCTACGGTGCGGACTATCTCGGGTTCTGCGTCCCGAGGCGTCCGAAGGATGTGACGCCGGAGGCGTTCAACGGCCCGAATTCCGTCAAGCTCGATGAAACGCAGTTCCACGTGTTCGGCATGCTGTGGGAGCCGGACGGCTACACGTTCTTCATCGACGGCAGACAGCACGGGCCGAAGGTCGGCCAGGGCGAAGGCGAGGCGGTTTCGCAGACGGAGGAATTTGTCCTTCTCACGACCGAGGCCAAGTGGTACCGCAACGACCGCATGACAGGCATGCCGGTTCCGGAGCTGGATGCAGCTGCCGCCGCAGGAGACGAGTTCCTCGTGGACTACGTACGCGTCTACGATCTGGTGCGATAGAAAGAAATATGGAAATGTGCAAATATCCAGTATCCATTATCCAGTATCCATTATCCAATGATGGCGGGGCAAATTGGATATTGGCTGTTGGCTGTTGGATATTTTCACATTTCCACATTAAACAAATGCGTTCACAATTGATATGAAGAAGAATTGCATGTTTATCGCCTTGGCGCTGCCGGTCTCGTGCGTGTTCGCGCAACCGCAGGAGATCGCGCATGGCCTTTCTTCCGCATGGCTGTATTCACAGATGGACATGGAGCTTTTCCGCGTCCATCAGATGCGGGACGATGTCCGGCGCGCGGGTCTATACGCCTATCATCCGGGTGTGTTGCCGCCGTTGCGCGACAAGGCTGAGTTCCGCCGCGTGTGCGCCGAAGACGACCCGCTGCCTGAGGCGTTCCGCAGGATTTCCGGAACGCACTACGATTCCGCCGAGGGACGCCGTTATGTGACGGTCGACGGCGGATTGATGGGCGGCGGGGCGATCCGTTCTGCGGAGACGAACTGGGAGGCGCGGGTCTTTGACGGTAGCTGGCGTCCGGTCGCCGCGTATCCAGACGCGCCGGTGCCTCCGCACCGCGAGCGGCTGCCGGTGGACCGCTCCTTCTCCGGGCTTGTGGCGACGAACGGCTGGTACGATGCGCTCGCGGAACAATTAGCGTACGTCGAGTGTCGGGCCAATGCAGAGCCGAGGCTCTTCGTCGGCGAGTCCATCCCCGAGATGCTGGCGGAAAAGCCGGAGGATTTCGAGTATGACGCGACGATGGACGAAGTGTCGGACGGCTGCTGGCGGACGCGTCATGCGCTCGCATTCCGGTATCTGCGCTTTGCATCCGACGTGACGAACGTCAAAGTCGTGCCTGTCGGACGGCGGCGTCCCGTGAAGGGCCGGATCGTTACGGACAACGCCCGATGGCGGAAGATGGCCGAAGTCGGCGAACGGACGCTGGCGCTGTGCTCGAACGACTTCTTGGTGGACGGCATCAAGCGCGACCGCCTGCCGTGGGGAGGCGATTTGACCGTGTCTCTCATGGCGGATGCATACGTCTATGGCGACGCGGAAATTGCGCGGCGGACTTTATCTGTCATGGACGCCTACGAAGGCGATGTCAATGGAATCGTAACGTATTCGATGTGGACGGTTGTCTCGCACGACCTCTACCAGCTTTATTTCGGGGATGCGCAGTTTCTCCGGGACCGCTGGTGGCGGATCAAGGCGCGCATCGGCGACCTTATGTCCCGCACGGACGAGACGGGTTTTGTCGTGCGCGGTCTCGATTGGGCCTTTATCGATTGGGCGAAGCCGAAGTCAAATACGGCGCTGCAGATGATATGGTATGGATCGCTGCAGGCGGCGGCGCGACTGGCGGACCGCGTAGGCGATCCGCAGGCGGACGACTACCGCGCCTTGGCCGCAAAGGTCCGCGAGAGCTTGAACAATCTTGCGTGGGACGAGGCGCGCGGTCTCTACAGGGCCGACCCTACGGATGCGGCGGTTTTCGGCCGGCAGGCGAACGCCTTTGCGGTGGTCTTCGGCGTTGCCGACGACCGTCAGTCGGCCCTGATCGGCGACGAGCTTGCCCAGGGTCGTCTGCCGCCTGTCGGGACGCCCTACGTCTTCGGCTGGGAATTGGTGGCGCTGGCGCGGACGGGACATGCAGACGCATTTTTCTTGGGACTCGAGCGGATATTCGGCGGCATGCTCGACAATGGCGCGACGACGTATTGGGAAAGCTACGACCCGAACGAGACTGGTGATGGGCGATACGCATTCTACGGACGGCCGTGGGCGAAGAGTCTTTGTCACGTCTGGAGCGCATGGCCGGCATTCATCTTCGTTTCGGAAGGTCTGGGCATCCGGCCTACCGCCGACGGCTGGCGAACATGGTCGCATCGACCCCTGCCGGGTTGCGGGAACTTGAAAGCTGAGATTCCAACGCCGGACGGGATTCTTCGTTTGGGCGGAAAGGAGAGTGAAAATGACCAATAAGGCGCTGTCTTTCGGATATAAGGTAGGAGGAAAGAATATGAGTGGACGGGAACATGAAGACGGTATGACGAGAAGAGGGTTCATAACAGCATGCGGTGCGCTCGCGACGGGTGCGCTTTACGGCGGTGATGAACCCCCGCAGACTGTTGCGGCGGAAGCGCCGCGCGAGCGAGACCCTTTCCTCGGAACCGGCGGTGCGCCGCTGAAAGTCGGCAGCCCCTGCCTGCAAGCACCGGGCGAGACGACTATGGGCGTGAGCTGGGCGGTCTCGGGGCTCGCAAAGGGTGTCGTCGAATACGCGGACAATCCTGAGATGCGTGGCGCGAAGATTGTGAAAAGCGGCGGCTACGGACTTGTCCCGATCGATGTGAATGCGATTCAAGTCCGTTTGACGGGTCTCAAACCGGCCGTGAAATACTATTACCGCACCATCACGACGCCTTTCACCGACTACTCCAACATATACGATGCCAAACTTGGCGAACCAGTCGTTTCCGGTGTGCATTCATTCACTACGCCGGGAGCTGGCGCGATGGCACACTTCTGCGTGATAAACGATACGCATGCGCAGTGGAAGCCGTTTCAGATGGCGGTTCGCAAGGTGAAGGAGCTTTCCCCGTCCGTCGTTGTCTGGAACGGAGACGCCACCAACACGACGCAGGACAAAAAGACCGCCGTCGAGGTGTTCCTGAATCCGCCCGTTGAAGACCGCGACTGGTCCGCCGACATACCCGTATTCTTCGAGAGCGGCAACCACGATTTCCGGGGCAGCTGGATTTCGAAGAAGGAGGAGGTCGTGCTGCCGCGCGACCCTTCCGAGCGGCGCGGCGACCAGTGGGACCTCAAGTGGAACTTCGCGCTGCGGCTGGGCGACATGGCGCTTGTCGGGCTCGACACCGGCGAGGACAAGCCGGACGCCCATCCGAAGTGGTTCGGACTTGCGAATTTCGAGCCGTACAGAAGGGCGCAGGCAAAGTGGCTGGAGGAGCAGTTCGCGCGTCCTGACATCGCTGCGGCGAAACACAAGATCGTGTTCTGCCACATACCGCTCTTTGCGGATCCCGCTTCCGGCGACTATCCGCACGACGGCGTGGCGATAGATCCGCACGACTACGCCTACTGGTCGCGCGAATGCAATGAACTTTGGGGGCCGATAATGGACAGGGCGGGCGTCTGCCTTGCCGTCTGCGGCCACAGGCACGAGTTCCGCTTTGATCCGCCGACGACCGGGCGTCGATGGGCGCAGGTGGTCGGCGGAGGTCCGGAGCTTGGCGTCGACCAAGGAAAGCCCTACGCTGGAAGGTTTCCCACGGTTGTGGAGGGTTTTATCGAGAACGGTAAGCTACGCATCGTTGTTCACGATGTTTTCAATAAATGCATCGTACTTGACAAATACCTGTGAATTGCACGAGAAACATAGCAAAAGACAAGGAGCGAAAAATATGTCCATGATGGAAGAAGCGTTGCGTAACGCGACGGACACCAAAGAGTGCGAGGTCGGCCCCGGTGCGGCGGACGGCGCGGCGGCAATGTTCCGCAGGCTGTTCCCGGCGGCTGGGAAGGCTGTCGTGGTGGAAGATCCGCGCACAAGGGAGGTTGCGGGCAATAGCGTTGTCGCGCGTCTCAGGGGTGCGGGCGTGGAGGTCGCCGAATACGTGGTAAATCCAGACGGGTCGGACTTCCACGCCACCTACGCGAAGGTCGAGGAAGTGCGCGAGGCGATAAGAGGGGAACGGGGAATGGGGAACGGGGAACGGGGGATTGTCCCGGTGGCGGTCGGGTCGGGAACGCTCAATGACTTGACGAAGCGCGCGAGCGAGGAACTGGGGCTCCGTTATATGGTCGTCGGCACTGCGGCATCGATGGACGGCTACACGGCCTACGGCGCGGCGATCACGAAAGACGGCATGAAGCAGACTCTTTCCTGCAAGGCTCCGCTCGGCTGCATCGTCGACAGCGCCGTTGCCGCGGCCGCGCCGCGCGAGATGACGGCGAGCGGCTATGCCGATCTCATCGCCAAGATTCCGGCGGGGGCGGACTGGATGCTCGCGGACGCGATCGGCTCCGAGGCGATCCACCCGCTCGCGTGGCGGCTCGTGCAGGAGCCGCTGAGGGCGGCGATCGCCAATCCGTCCGGCTGCGCGTCCGGCGACGAGCGCGAAGTCAGAAAGCTCTGCGAAGGGCTTGTCATGAGCGGCTTTGCGATGCAGGCAATGGGATCGTCGCGTCCGGCGAGCGGCACGGAGCACCAGGTCTCGCACTACTGGGACATGGAGGACCTGTCCTTCGGCGGCCAGCCGGTCTCGCACGGGTTCAAGGTCGGGATCGGGACGCTCTTCTCGACGAAGGCGCTGGAGTTCCTTCTCCGCCGCGATCTGTCGCAACTCGACGTGGAGAAAGCGGTCGCGTCGTGGCCGGCGACGTTCGACGGATTGAAGGCGACGTTCCCCGCCGTCTACGGCAACCGTCCAGCGCACATCCGCCGCGCCGAGGGCGAGATGGCCAAGAAGTATTCCCCGCCGGAGAGGCTGCGGGAGGAGCTTTCGACGTTCAAACGCGTCTGGCCGGAACTTTCAGAGCGTCTCAGGGCGCAGATCGTGCCGTTTGAAGAGGTGCGGGAAAAGCTGCGCCTTGCCGGAGCACCGTACGAGCCGGAGCAGATCGGCGTCACGCGAAAACGGTTTCGCGACACGTGCCGCGGCGTTCCGTACATGCGCAACCGCTATTTCGGGCTTGACCTCGTTGAAAGGCTGGGTCTGATGGACGAACTTCTGCGCGAACTCTTCGGGCCGTGCGGAATCTGGGAGGTGAAATGAAAACGGACGTCGCAGTCATTGGCGCGGGTGTGGTCGGGTGCGCGGTGGCGCGCGAGCTGACGCGCTGGAACCTGAATGTCGTCGTTCTCGAAGCCGGGAGCGATGTCGCGGAAGGCGCATCCAAGGCGAACAGCGCCATCGTGCATGCGGGATTCGACGCGCAGCCGGGCACGAACAAGGCGAAGTTCAACGTCCTAGGCAACCGCATGTTCGAGGACGTCTGCCGCGAACTGAAAGTGCCGTTCCGGCGCAACGGCTCGCTGGTGCTTGCGTTTGGGGAGGACGACGAGAAGACGCTAGCCGAACTCAAATCCCGCGGCGAAGCAAATGGCGTGCCGACGGAAATCATCACGCAGGAGGAGCTTCGCCGCCGCGAACCGAACGTCTCGCCTGAGGCGACGGCGGCATTGTGGGCGCCGACCGGCGGGATATGCTGTCCGTACGAACTCACGTTCCGCTATGCGGAGAATGCAGCCGCCAACGGTGCGGAGTTTTTCTTCGACGCGAAAGTCGTCTCTATTTCGCGCGCCGTGCCGAGGGGCGACGCGCCATGCGACGCGCCGTTTCCGTATTGCGTAGTCTGTGAAGACGGGCGCGAGTTTATCGCCCGCGCAGTCGTGAACTGCGCCGGCTGCCACTCGGATGAGATAAACAATCTCATCGCGCCGGTGAAATACTCGATAACGGCGCGGCGCGGCGAATATCTGATGCTCGACCGCGACGAGGACGGCGCGTTTTCTTCGACGATGTTCCAGTGCCCCGGCAAGATGGGCAAGGGCATCCTCGTATCGCCCACAGTCGATGGCACGGTGATAGTCGGCCCCACGGCGGAGGATGTCGCCGACAAGGAGGACAAGGCTACTACATACGCGGGACTTGAAAAGGTCAAGGCCGGCGCGCGCCGCACATGGCCGGGGCTGCCGCTCGGCAAGGTGATTGCGGAGTTTTCCGGCATGCGCGCGCACGAAACGACGCAAGGGGATTTTGTGATTGGCGAGGCGTCGGGAGCGCCAGGCTTTTTCAATGCTCTCGGCGTGGAGTCGCCGGGGCTCACGAGCGCACCTGCGATAGGCGTATCCCTCGCGGAGGAAGTCGCGGCGTTCCTGAAGGTCTCGCGAAAGAATCCCTCCCTCATATCGAAGGATGTGTCTTGGTGGCCGAAGACGCGCGAAATGCCGCCCGAGGAACTCGCCGCCCTGGTGGAACGCGATCCTTCGTTCGGCCGCGTCGTATGCCGGTGCGAGGAGATAACGGAGGGCGAGATACGCGCGTCCATCCGCGCCAGGGTAGGCGCGAGGACGCTCGACGGCATCAAGCGCCGCACCCGCAGCGGCATGGGACGCTGCCAGGGCGGCTTCTGCACGCCGCGCCTGATTGAAATCCTCGGATCCGAACTCGGCCTGCCCCCTGAGGCGTTCCTGCTTTCGCGCAAGACAGCGCCGCTTGCGCTAAAGGCGCAGGCGGCAGGGAACGGGGAACAGGGAACGGGGAACGGGTTCTTGGATGTATTGGTCGTGGGCGCGGGTCCGGCGGGACTCGCCGCCGCATGTGCCGCGAAGGAGACGTTGCGGGGAACGGGTAACGGGGAACGGGGAACGGATGGGAATGTGCTGGTCATCGAGCGCGACGACGCGCCGGGCGGCATCCTCCAGCAGTGCATCCACAATGGCTTTGGCCTCCATCGTTTCAAGGAAGAGCTCACGGGCCCCGAATACGCGCAGCGGTTCGTCGACAAAGCGGCATCGCTCGGCATTCCAGTCGTGTGCGGCACGATGGTTCTGGATGTCCAGCCGCAGCCCGATGGCGGCGCGAGAGTAACGGCGATGTCGCCGCGCGGCGGGCTCAAGATATACAAGACGCGCTCGGTGGTGCTTGCGATGGGCTGTCGCGAAAGGCCTCGCGGCGCACTCATGACTCCAGGGACGCGACCGGCGGGCGTATATACCGCCGGCACCGTGCAGCGGCTCGTCAATATGGACGGCATAATGCCTGGGCGGCGCGTCGTAATCCTCGGCTCGGGCGACATCGGGCTTATCATGGCGCGCCGGCTCACGTTCTCCGGCGCGAAAGTGCTCGCATGCGTCGAGATAATGAAGAAGTCGTCTGGCCTCATGCGCAACGTTGTCCAGTGCCTCAACGACTACGACATCCCGCTCCTTCTCTCGCACACCGTCACGGATGTCGAGGGGCGCGAGCATGTCACGGGCGTCAAGGTCGCGAAGGTCGATGACAACCTCAAGCCCATCCCCGGCACGGAAATGCACTTCGACTGCGATACGCTCGTCCTCTCCTGCGGTCTCATCCCGGAGAACGAGCTCACGAAAAAAGCAGGCGTGGAGATGGTTCCGAAGACGCGCGGGCCGAAGGTCGATCCCAAGACGATGGCGACGAGCGTTCCGGGAATCTTTGCCGGCGGCAATGTCGTGAGGGTTTACGATCTTGTGGATTGGGTTAGCCGCGATTCGGAAATCGCCGGCCGCAGCGCCGCGAAATACGCAAAGGAGGTTCGGTTATGAAAATGATTTGCATAAATTGCCCGCGCGGATGCGAGATGGATGTCGAGAAACGCGATAATGGCGATGTGTCCGTTTCCGGCAACGCCTGCCCGCGCGGCGAGGCGTATGCAAAGAGCGAAATCGTGAACCCGACGCGTATGGTCACTGGACTCGTGCGCGTAGCCGGAATGCGCAAGCCCCTCCCGGTCAAGACCCGGACGGCCATTCCGAAGGGCCGGATCGACGCCGTGCTCTTCGCCCTGCATCAGACGACGGTGCAGCTGCCCGTTAAAATCGGCGATGTCATCATCCCGGATGTCGCCGAGACGGGCGTTGACGTGGTTGCGACGGCGAATATGTAAGGATATGGATATGTTTGACTTAAAAAAGAAAAAGGGGTTTGTGTGCGACCTCGACGGGACGCTCTTCATGGGGCCGAACCCGATACCGTCCGCCGTGAAGTTCGTCATCGACAGCACGAACAGCGGACGGTTCAGGTTCTTCTACCTGACGAACAACACCTCGAAATGCCCGTCCGAGTACATGAAGAAGATCGCCGGTGCGAGCATACCTGTCGTGCCGGAGCAGATCCTGACCCCGCTCATCACGCTCGAGTCGTATATCCGCGAGAAGGGGTACAGGTCCGTCTACCTGATCGCGACCGAAAAGGTGAAGGCGCACCTGGCTGAACGCCTCGCCGATGCGGGCGTGACGCTCGACTACGACCCGGAGCGCAACGAGCTTATCGCGCTCACCTATGACAAGGAACTGACGTACGACAAGCTCGCCAGGGCGACGGAGCTATGGAACATGCGGAACGAGCCGCCCGGCCCGATGTGCCCGATCCGCACTAAGAACCGGACGCCTGTCGATTTCGTCGCGACGCATCCCGACAACTGCTGTCCGTCGGAATGCGGTCCGATACCGGATGTCGGTGGCATGCTGAAGCTTCTCGAGACGACGAACGGTATGAAGCCTAGCCACGTTTTCGGCAAGCCGTCGCCCACGCTCCTCTCGCCCGTCCTCGCCGAATTCGCGCCGGAGGAGATTGCGGTCGTCGGGGACAGGCTCTACACCGACAAGGCAATCGCGGACAACGCGCATGTCGATTTCGTGTGCGTTCTTTCCGGCGAGACAACGCGTGAAGATTTGGCAAGATATCCAGGTTCGCCGCCTTCGATCGTCGTCGAGACTTTCGACAAGGTGGAATCGTCAGGCAAATGAAGGAGAAAAGAAAATGACTGCGGAAATCAAGGAAAAGTTCACCAAGGCCCAGTGGCGTTTCATCGCGTTCAGCGCGATCTCGTATGCGTTCTTCTACATCGCGAGGAAGAACCTGTCGATGGCGCAGCCTGCCATGCTGGAGGAGGGCGTCATTTCCACCTACGCGCTCGGAATCATCATGACGGTCCACGGGGTCCTCTACGGACTCAGCCGTTTCATCAACGGATTCTGGGCCGACAGGCTCAACGGACGCATCTTCATGGCAATCGGCCTTGCGATTTCCGCCGCGACAAACTTCTTTTTCGGGTGTTCCAGCCTGACGCTGTTCTTCGCGATCTTCTGGATACTGAACGGCTGGGCGCAGGGCATGGGCTTCCCGCCGTGCGCGAAGATGCTCGCGCACTGGATACACCCGAAGGAACTCGCGACGAAGATGTCGGTGTGGAATGCATCGCACAGTGTGGGCGCGGTGCTGGCGCTCGGGCTTTGCTCCGCGCTGTTCGCGCTCGGCTTTGGCTGGCGCTGGTGCTTCTGGGTTCCCGCCGCGCTCGCGGTGGTGGCGGCTGTCTTCACCTTCCTATGCGTGAAAGAGACGCCCGTCGAGGCTGGTCTGCCTCCGTTGGAACTGGAATCTGCCGCCAAGGGCGTTTCGGGGAGCTTTTCCGCGGCGGAGCGCCGCCGCCTCGTGTTCGGCAACAGGGTGATATGGCTCGTGGCTCTCGCCAACTTCTTCGTGTATGTCGTCCGGTTCGGGTTCCTCGACTGGGGGCCGACGTTCCTCAAGCAGATGAAGGGCATTCCAGTGGCCAAGGGAGGTCTAATGATTATCGCGTTCGAGCTCGCGGCTGTCGTCGGCACGATATGCGCCGGCTGGGTGACGGACAAGGTGTTCAAGGGGCGCGGGTGCCGTACCGGGGTGTTTTTCATGCTCTTTGCGGCGGTGTTCGCGTTCGGCTTCTGGCTCCTTCCCGAAGGTGCGCCGGCGTGGCAGGCGACGCTTCTCCTGATGGGGGCGGGATTCTGCATCTACGGCCCGCAGGCGTTGACCGGAATCATTGTCGCGAACCAGGCGACGAAGGAGGCTGCAGCGCTTGCTACGGGGTTTGCCGGAATCATGGGCTATCTTTCCACTACGGTTTCCGGCATCGGCATCGCTTTTATAAAGGAAACGTTCGGATGGGGCGTGGCCCTCTGCGCCATCGCGTTCTTCGCCATTGTCGGCATGGCCCTTTTCCTCTGCGCCTGGTCCGCCAGGGCCGACGGGTATTCGCGCTGAAACAATAAGGAGACGAGACGATGAAAGCAACGGCAGTAGCCACACGGGGACAGTCCCCTTCATTCGCAGCTCTCGCATTGAATCAATTAATCGGGAGCGCGCGAGGAAGCGAATGGGAGTGACTTGGAAGTCGACTGCGACACGCCCTTTTTGTTGCGTCGGCGGAGCGACGCAACCCCCTGGAGTAACTGAGCAGTTGCTATCAAGGGGGTCCGTCGCTCCGCGCCCATGGTCCTTCCCGAGGCCTATGCGGGAGGCAAGAGCGATCCAACTGCCTCGCCGCAATCTGCGATGCGGGTGAAATCTTCTTCCGAGGCGCGTCAAATCGGGTGTTTTGTGCTGCATCGCAAAAAGGCTGTCCAGTTAGAGATGCGCGCTGCCCCGCGTAAGTCCAAATGCGCCGGGATAAGGGTGCCACCAAAGAAAAATTCTAAAAATTCCATTGATGCGCAATTGCGGAATGTTGTATAATGCAGACAAATCCCGCAATGGACATCCCAGGGCCGCAAAACAAAACGATATGACAGGCGATACCGTACATCGCAGATCGAAGGCAGGTCCGGCCTGCAAAAGGCGTTCTCGAAACGCCAGGGGATCGTTTCTGCTTTTGACATTGGCCTGCCCGTAAGAAAGTGTGAAGTTGACAAGTGTGGAAGGGAGACTGAAGATGAAGCGAACCAAACAGTTGACATTCACAGTCGCTGGCGTCGTGTCTGTCGTGGTGGTGTCCGCTGTGGTCTGGGCGCTTTGGCCCGCTGCGCAGTGGGAGGCGACGATGGACGTGCGCGGATTGCCGAGTCTTTCCCCGATAGGCGAGTTCGTCCGACCCCGCGTTCCAGAGGAGCTGAGCGGCATAACATACGTGGACGGCGACAGCTACTATGCCATCTGCGACGACGGCAGCGGTGTTTGGCCTATGCAAATCGGCATCGACCGGGCGACGGGCGCGATCACGAACTGCGTCATCGGCGGGAATGTACGGGTGGGCGGGGACAACGAAGGCATCGCCTGGAACCCGAAGGGCAGATCCGTGTTCGTGACGGACGAGAACGCGCAGACGATTCGCGAAATAAATCCCGTTTCTGGCGAATGCACTGGAGAGGTACGAATTCCCGAGCATCAGCGAAAAAGGCGCAGGAACCGGGGTCTTGAGGCGCTGGCCATGTCGCCAGACGGCGAAATCCTCTGGACGGCGAACGAAGAGGCTCTTTCCGGGGACGGGAGCGCTTCAAATGCGAAGAACGGCACTGTCGTCCGCCTTACGAGGCTGAGCCGCAGAGACGGCGCGACATGGGCTGCGGACGGGGAATGGGCATATCTCACGGATTCCATCGACGGCGGGAATGCACGGCGGATGCGTTCGGGGGTGTCTGACATGTGCGTGCTGGAGGACGGGACGCTTCTTGTCCTTGAGCGCGAACTCAGCAGGAAGGGGGTCGATCCGGCGTATCGGTCTCGTATCTACGCCGTGCGGCCGGAACTCGGCGCGACATTCGACGCGGAACGCCCCATCGCCAAGAAGCTTCTGTTCGGCGCGGATACCGGCACGTCGAACTACGAGGGCATATGCTCCGGGCTCACGTTGGACAACGGCGACCGCACTCTCATCATGGTCTCAGACGGCGGCGGCGCAGACGACGAGCGGCTGTATGTGCTTCGCATGAAACAGCGGAGTGAATGACCTCCGCGGCCCGCTGGGAGGCGACGATGGAAGTAATTGGTCAGTGAAGCGCATCCCCCTGAAATGTTGCCAATGTGAAAATATTGCCATTGCCAATTTCAATTTCCAATTCGGAATCGGCGGGCGGAAACAATTCCTCATTGGATAATGGCTGATTCCATAATTCCACAACATTCTCAACTCCATCTTTTCTGCATTTCTATACTTCTCCACGGCCAAACTTCTCTTGCAGGGAGTACTTGCAGGGAGTGTCCCTACAAGAATCCCAGTTGAAAAGTTGAAAGGTTGAAAAGTTGAAAAAACCCTTTGCGGGGAGTGTCCTTTCAACTTTTCAACCTTTCAACTTGTTTTCATAGCTAACTGCATAATTCCACAATTGCATAATCAACATGACGCTGGAATCACGGAACTGGAGTTTACCCATTTTTTGAGTGCGGAAATGCGCCGCGTCCGCATGGATAAAGGCTAAAGTGCGTTTCGGGATGTGGTTTTCGGCGTTTCGCGTCCGAAACGGCTATCCGTCGTCGGTGTCGAAGAGCTCGGCAAAGCCCGGCAGGAGCTGGATCGCCGGAGAATACTATGGACCCCATGGCAACACGCTTGGGTATGTCGCGAAGCACAAGGAGGTGCGGCGTCTCGCCGCGCCACAGTGGGAGGGCGTCTCGCCGCGCCAAAAAAGTTAGGACGAAAAAGCAGATAATTTCTGGACGAAAAGGCAGAAATTGCCGTTGTCGTTGTGGTATAATGGCCGCAGATGAAATCTCATGCAACGAAAGGACTCTGAAATGAACCAGACAGTATTTACCCACAACCCGTTCCCCAAGGTGGGCATTCGCCCGATCATCGATGGTCGCAGGCGCGGCGTCAGGGAATCGCTCGAGGACCAGTCGATGGCGATGGCGAAGGCCGCCGCGAAGCTGATCTCCGACAACCTCAGGTATCCCGACGGCTCGAAGGTCGAGTGCGTCATCGCCGACACGACGATCGGCGGCAGGTTCGAGGCCGCGCAGTGCGCGAACAAGTTCGCCGCGAACAACGTCGGCGTTTCGCTTTCCGTGACGCCGTGCTGGTGCTACGGAACGGAGACGATGGACCTCGACCCCGTCATGCCCAAGGCGGTCTGGGGCTTCAACGGAACGGAGCGCCCGGGAGCCGTCTATCTCGCGTGCATGCTCGCGGGCTACGCGCAGCGCGGGATGCCGGCGTACGGCATCTACGGACACGAGGTGCAGAACCGCGACGAGTCCGACAAGATCCCCGCCGACGTCGCCGAGAAGATCCTCCGCTTCGCGAAGGCGGGTCTCGCCGTCGCGATGATGAAGGGCAAGAGCTATCTCTCCATCGGCACTTCCGCGATGGGCATCGCGGGTTCGTTCGTCGACGTCAACTTCATGCAGGACTACCTCGGCATCGCGCCGGAGAACATGGACGAGTGCGAGATCCTCCGCCGCATCGAGGAGGGCATCTACGACAAGGATGAGTACAAGAAGGCCCTTGCGTGGATGAAGAAGAACCTCAAGGAAGGGAAGGACTACAATCCGCCCAAGATCCAGAAGTCGCGCGAGGCGAAGGACAAGGACTGGGAGTTCATCGCGAAGATGGCGATCATCGTCCGCGACATGATGGCCGGCAACCCCAAGCTCAAGGAGATTGGCTTCGGCGAAGAGGCGGTCGGCAGGAACGCGATCGCAGGCGGATTCCAGGGGCAGCGCCAGTGGACGGACCACTGGCCGAACGGAGACGTCGCGGAGGTGATGTGCAACACGTCGTTCGACTGGAACGGAAAGAAGATGCCGCAGATCCTCGCGACGGAGAACGACTCGCTCAACGGGATCTGCATGCTCCTCATGTGGCTCCTCACCAACAAGGCGTCGATGTTCGCGGACG
>CAMOCC010000016.1 GCA_946610035.1 uncultured Verrucomicrobiota bacterium | reverse complement strand
CTGCGACTACATTAGCGCACATGACGCGGCTGGAAGCCGCGTCTCCAAAACCCCACGGGGACTGTCTCCCAATTGCGGTCGGGCCGACACTGAGCGGGCGGATCAGTCGAGGATGCGGACGGTCGGGCCTGCGCCGGAGTACGAGTCGAGGCCGCCTCCGGCGGACTCGACTCCGTCGTCGCCTTGCACCGCCGCCTTCTTCACCTTCGGACGCTCGCCGAAGAGGACCGTGCCTAGGCGGATCCACGTCGCGCCCTCCTCCACTGCGACCTCATAGTCGCCGCTCATGCCCATGGACAGGCGCGGAAGGCCGACGGAAAGCTCCCTCTCGACCTCGTCGCGCAGCTCGCGCAGACGGCGGAAGTACGGACGCGCATCCTCCGGGTTCTCGCTGAACGGCGCCATCGTCATGAGGCCCTCGAGCGTGATGCGCGGACACTGCTCCATTATGTGGCGGACAGTCGGGGAGACGTCCTCGGGCTTCATTCCGCTCTTCGACTTCTCGCCCGAGACGTTCACCTCCAGGAGGATGTGCGGCGCAGCTCCCGTCTCGTCGGCAATGAAATTGATCCTGTCCGCAAGCCTCGCCGAGTCGACGGAGTGGATGAAATCGAAAAGCTCCAGCGCATGGCGAACCTTGTTGCCCTGGAGGTGTCCGATAAGGTGCCAGCTCGGGCCGGACACGCTCGCCGGCTTCTTCCACGCGGCCTCCTGCACCTTGTTCTCGCCCACTATGCGAAGTCCGTTCTCCCACGCCTCCGCCACGACGTCCGCGCCGTGCGTCTTCGTGACGGCGACAATCTCCACCTCGGAAGGATCGCGCCCCGCGCGCGCGCAGGCGGCTGCGATCTTGGCATTGACTTCCCCCAGAATCTCCTTGAGCTCTTTCATTTCCCAGTCTCCAAGTTAAAACCCAGCCGGCGTCAGTCGCACTCCACCGGACGCCTCGCCGCCTTCTTCTCGGAGTGCGCGTGCTTGTCGTCGAGCATCCTCTGCTTCTGGCGCCGCGAGCGGCGGCGCTTCTGCCTGCGGACCTTCTCCCTGCGCTGCCGCTCGGCGGACTTCCTGCCGCGCTCGCGCTCGAGGATCATCTCGGCTAGCGTCCTTCGCGCAAGCCAGCGGTTCGTCTCGCGGCTCCTCGTCTCGCCGCACTTCACCATGAGTCCGCTCGGCTCGTGCGAGAGTCGCACGACCGAGGAGGTCTTGTTTGTCTTCTGTCCGCCCGGTCCGCCGCCGAGGATGAAGCTCTCGTCGAGGTCCTCCTCGAATACGGACGCCTCCTGCATCAGCTCCCTTATCCGCGCTATGGTCTCCGGCGAGATCATTCCACGGCCTCCCTGCGCGCGGCGCGCTTCGCCGCGATATGCGCCTTGAACCTTTCCCGCGCCCTGCGCGCGACCACGACGAGGCGGCGGACGACGACGTATGTCACCGGCGTCGCTACGAGCGCGATGACGAGTCCGCCAAGGAGGAACGACGCAATCGTCTTCCCCGCGAGGTGGCTCACGCTCTCGAACGTCCAGACGTCCGGCAGAGCCGGGTTCGACCCGAATAGCACCCTGTGGACGGCCCATGTCTGCGCCGGATAGATGAAGAATATCGTGACAGGGTTCGTGATGAACGTCCCGACCGTCGCCCCGATCTTGCTCGTCTTCGTGAGGACTGCGGCCGGGATTGACACGATCAGCTGGAAGCCGAACGGTATCGCGCAGCCGCAGAACATCCCGATCGCCCATCCCGCCGCCACGCGATCCGGGGAAAGCGGATCGCGCACCATTTTCTCCCTCAGGAGGCGGAAATAGGCGCGAAGCTTCTTCACGACACGGGATGTACGAAAAGCCCGGAACGGAGCTTCGGCTCGAACCAGGTGGACTTCGGTGGCATTATCGCGCCGGCGTCCGCGATCGCCATCATCTCGCCGACGGTGACGGGCTCCATCGCGAACGCGACGGCGGCCTCGCCCGAATCGACCTTGGCGGCGAGCGCCGCGTCGCCGCGGATGCCCCCCATGAAGGATATCCTCGGGCTCGTCCTCGGGTCGCCGATGCCGAGGACCGGCGCGAGGAGCCTGTCCTGGAGGTAGCTCACGTCAAGCGCCGAAACGGGGTCCGTCCCCTTCGGGATGCTCCACGAAAGGTCGGTCCAGCTGCCCCTGAAGTACATGCGGCAGTTGCGCTCGCCCTTCTGTCCGATGGTGAAGTGCTCGCTCAGGGCGGACATGAACTCGTAGTCCGAAAGGCCGTTCAGGTCCTTCACAAGCCTGTTGTAGGCGAGTATCTTCAGCTGGTTCGCGGGGAATATGACCGCCATGAACCAGCGGCTCTCGCCCTCGAAGCCGTGCGCCTCGGCGTAGCGGGCGGCGGCGGCGCTCCTGTGGTGCCCGTCGGCGATGTAGGCGACGGGGATGCGCGCGAAGAGCTCCTGGAGCTCGTCCGCCATGCAGCTCGTCGCGGGGCCGATCTCCCAGACGGTGTGGCCGATGCCGTCCGGCGCTGTGAAGTCGTAGAGGGGGGCCTTGCGGCACGCCTCGCGGACGAGCGCGTCGATGGCCGGGTCCTCGCGGTAGGTGAGGAAGGCGGGTCCGGTGTGCGCGGCGAGTGTCTCGATGTGGCGCGTGCGGTCGTCCTCCTTGTCCTTGCGCGTCCTCTCGTGCTGCTTGAGGACGCCGGAGATGTACTCCTTGGTGTCGAAGCAGGCGACGATGCCGGTCTGGGAGTGAGAGCCCATCGTCTGGCGGTAGGCGTAGAACTTCGGCTCCGCGTCGCGCACGAGAGTCCCGTTCGCCACGAGGGCGTCGAGGGCCCTGCGCGCCTGCGCATACGCCTCGGGCGACGAGCAGTCCGTGCCCGGCGCGAGGTCGATTTCGGGGCGCGAGACGTGGAGGAAGCTCTTGGGGTTCCCCTCCGCGAGGGCCTTTGCCTCGGCGGTGTCCACCACATCATACGGAACGGACGCGACCAGGGCCGCGTCCGCAGGATTCGGCCTGACGGCCGCAAAAGGACGAATGTTCATGTGCTGTCTATCAGAAGCCGACGTTGACGATCGGGCAGAAGGCGAGCTCGGCGTCGCGGATGACGTTCACTATGCCGACCTGGAAGCCGTAGAGCTCCTCGGCGCGGTTGATGAGGCCGAACTGGACGCCCTGCACCTGGCCGGCGATGTTGACGAGGCCGCCCTGGGCGCCGCGGATCGAACCGACTTCGTTCCAGAGGCCGGCCTGCACGCCGAGCATGTCGGCCTGCGCCGCGGAGTTGTAGAGGCCGACCTGGACGCCGGTGAGCTGGTCCTTGACGTCGTTGCGCAGGATGTTGAGCTGGAAGCCCTCGAAGTACTGCGAACGGCCCCAGAGGCCGATGTCGAAGCCTGTCACGTTCTCCTGCTTGGTGGAGAATGGAATCGTGAGGCGGATGCCGACGAGATCGGGCGTCTCGGGGATCTCGGCGATCGCGAAGAAGGCCGGCCACGCGGCGACCTGCTTGTGCGGCGGCTCGGCGTCGGAGAGGGCGAATTCGTCTTCGACCGATTCATCGTCTGCGACATCCTGGGCGCAAACGGAGAAGGACAGGGCGGCTACGGCGGCGAACGTGAGCAGTTTCTTCATGACTCGGAATCTCCTATGATTGTTTATGTGGGTAATTATATGCTTTTTTTCGCGTTTTGACAAGTCTCAACATACTGTAACTTTTCGGATGACCACCGCCTCCTCGGGCACGTTCTGGTGCGGTCCGCGGAAGCCGGTCTTCACCTTCGCGATGGCGTCCACGACGTCCATACCGTCCGTTACACGCCCGAAAACCGCATATCCGAAGCCCTGCGGGGTGGGGGAGCTGAAGTTGAGGAAGTCGTTGTCGACGAGGTTGATGAAGAACTGGCTGGTGGCCGAATCGACCACCATCGTGCGGGCCATCGCGATGGTCCCGCGCTCGTTCCTGAGTCCGTTCGCCGCCTCGTTGCGTATGGGCGCGCGGGTCGGCTTCTGGTCCATCGCCTTCGTGAAGCCGCCTCCCTGGACCATGAATCCGTCGATGACGCGGTGGAATATCGTGCCGTCGTAGTGGCCCGACTTGGCGTACTCTGCGAAGTTGCGGACCGTCTCCGGCGACTTCCCCTCGTCGAGCTCGAGCGTGATCGTCCCGAGGCTCGTCTCCATTACTGCCTTCATGCGTTTACCTCCTCGAATGCCCTGCAGATCCTGAGGAGCCTGGACTCCTCGAAGCCTCCGCAGATGAATTGCACGCCCACGGGAAGGTTCCCGGGGCGCGTGAAGCCCGCCGGGACGGACGCGGCGCAGACGCCCGCGAGCGACGACGGGATTGTGAAAAGGTCGTTCAGGTACATCGTGAGCGGGTCCTGGAGCTCCTTGAACTTGAACGCCGGCGTGGGCGCGCAGGGGGTGAGCAGCACGTCCACCTTCCCGAACGCCTCGTCGAAGTCGCGCTTTATGAGCGTCCTCACCTTCTGCGCACGCCCGTAGTACGCGTCGTAGTAGCCGCTCGAAAGGACGTAGGTGCCCATGATGATGCGGCGCTTCACCTCGGGTCCGAACCCCTCGGCCCGCGACTTCGTGTAGAGCGTGTAGACGTCCTTCGCGGACGCGCTGCGGTGTCCGTAGCGCACCCCGTCGAACCTCGCGAGGTTCGCGCTCGCCTCCGCGGGCGCGATGATGTAGTAGACGGCCATCGCGTACTCCGTGTGCGGGAGCGAGACGGGGACGAGCTCCGCGCCCGCCCCTTCGCACTTCGCGATCGCCTCGTCCGTGATGCGCTTCACCTCCGGGTCGAGGCCCGAAACCTCCAGGTACTCCTTCGGGAGGCCGATCTTCACGCCCTTCATGGACGCGCCCGCGAGCTCGGCCACGTAGTCGGGGACGGGGTCCCTCGGCGTCGTGCCGTCCATCTCGTCGTGCCCGGCAAGCGCCTTGAGGAGGATCGCCGCGTCCTCGACGGACTTCGTCATCGGCCCGACCTGGTCGAGCGAGCTCGCGAACGCCGTGACGCCAAAGCGCGAGACGCGTCCGTAGCTCGGCTTCACGCCCACGCAGTTGCAGAAGCTGGCGGGCTGGCGGATCGAACCGCCCGTGTCGGTTCCGAGCGCCGCGATGCAGAGGTCGCCGCCCACCGCCGCCGCGCTTCCGCCCGAGGAGCCGCCGGGGACGCGCGTCGTGTCGTAGGGGTTGCGCGTGACGCCGAGCCCCGAGTTCTCTGTCGACGATCCCATCGCGAACTCGTCCATGTTGACGCGTCCGCACGGGATGAAGCCGTTGGCCTTGAGGTTCTTCACGACCGTCGCGTCGTAGGGCGAGACGTAGCCCTTGAGGATCCTGGACGCGCACGTGCAGGGCTGGCCCTTCACGTTGATGAGGTCCTTGATCGCGATCGGCACCGCCTTCGGGTTCTCCTCGGCGAGCTTCAACGCCCCCTCCTCGTCGAAGGTGAGGTACGCGCCGATCTCGCCGTCCTTCTCGTGGTAGCGCGAGATCACGGCCTTGACGAGGTCGACGGACGTGAACTCGCCCTTCGCGAGCCCCGCCTGCGCCTCCTTGACTCCAAGTTCGAAAAGTTCGCTCATGACTCCGCTCCTTCAACGATCTTCGGCAGGAGGAACTCCTCGCCGACGCGCGCCGGCGCATTGGCGAGCGCCGCCTCGCGGTCCAGCGAGGGACGCACCTCGTCCTCGCGGAACGCGTTCACAAGCGGACGCCCGTGCATCATCGGCTCGACGCCCTCGACGTCCACTTCGGAGATCTTCTCCACGTACTTGACGATGTTTTCGAGCTGGGGCTGGAAGACGGACTTCTCCTCGTCCGTCAGCTCCAGCCTCGCCAGCTCGGCGACATACCCGACATCGATCTTCATTTGTTCGCCCTTTTTTACCTGCTCATGCTCGGCGTCATGCACTTGCCCGAGAGCGAGAAGAGCTTCACCGGCTTGTCGCCGCCCTCGAGGGTGTCGATGAGGAAGAGCGCGCCGTCGCGCTCTGCGACCACGTGCCTCATGTCGCGCGTCCATGTCGGATGCTCCCATGCGCCGGGTTCCGTGACGAGTCGGGCGGTCGAGTCGCCGTCTGCGGGCGAAAGGACGGCGATCTGGGAGAGCCCGCCCCTGCGCGTCGTGTAGACGATGCGGCCGTCGGGGCCCCAGTCGGGGTCCACGTTCTGCCCCTGCGACGTGAGTCGGCGCTTGTCGCGCGTGAACGGATCGATGACGTAGAGGTGCTGGCGGCGCGACTCGTCGGACACGTAGACGATCTTCCTGCCGTCCGGCGCCCACGAGGGCTGGCCCTCGTTCGCGGACTTCGTCGTCGTGAGCCTCTTCCACGTCCCGCCGCTCGGGTCGATCGTGCAGAGCTCCGGGTTGCGGAACGGCTTGGAGATGATGAGCGCGACCGTCGTCCCGTCCGGCGCGACCGTCGCGCCGGCGGTGAGTCCGCCGAAGCCCCACGCGCGGCGGCGCCTGCCCGAGGCGACGTCGATCTCGAAGACCTCCGGCGCATTGTTGAGGTAGCCCGTGTAGTAGAGCGAGGCGTTCCCCTTCAGGTTCCAGCGCGGGCCGACGGACGCCTTGCCGTCGCTCGTGAGCTGCTTCACGTCCCCGCCGTCCGCGTAGCCGACGCACAGCTCCTCGCTGCGCCCACGCTTCACGACGAACGCGAGCTTGTCGTTTGCAAAGCCCTTCTGGCCCGCATACGCCTCGCACATCTTGTCCGCAAGGATTCGCGCCTCCGTGCGCGCCGCCTTGTCGTCCATCGCGACGGAGCTCATCGTGAGGCGCTTGCCGCCGCCGGACACGGTGACGGACTCGCCGACCCGCCCGGACACCTTGATCGGCGCGCCCTTCGCGATCCTGAACGCGCCCGAGAGTATCAGGTTGCGCTCAAGCGTCTTCGTGAAAGTCGCGCTGCACTCGACGTCCACGCTGACGAGGCGCTTCTCCGCGCCCGCCCCGGAAATGTCGATCACCGTCTCAGCGCACGCCGTGCACGCCGCAAGGGCCATTGCCAATACCGCATTAAATCTCACTTCTGTCTTTCCTTTCTGTTTTTTTCAGCTACAAAACCATCAACTGTCAACTACCAACTTCTCACGTAGTATAGTCCGCATTGATGTGGACGTAGTCGAGCGAGATGTCGCAAGTGTAGATCGTGTCCTCGAACTCGCCGAGGTGCAGGTCCACTGTGACCGTGAACTCGTCCTTCTTCATGACGTCGGCGAGTTTCGCGAGCTGTCTCTCGTCCGCAATCCTCCCGCGCCTGAACGCCCACACCTTGTCGTAGAAGACCTCCGTCTCGAGGTCGACGACCTCCGCGCCGGAGTAGCCGACGGCGGCGAGCACGCGCCCCCAGTTGGGGTCGCGCCCGAACCAGCTGGTCTTCGCGAGCGGACTCTTCGCGACGGCGCGCGCGGCCCTTTCGGCGTCCTTCGCGCTCTTCGCGCCCCTGACCGTCACGGTCACGAACTTCGTCGCGCCTTCGCCGTCCGTCGCCATCTGCTTCGCGAGCGAGACGCACACGGCCTCAAGCGCCTCGCGGAAGGCGTCGAAGTCCGCGCCCGCCTTTGTGATCGCCGCGTTCCCCGCAGCGCCGGAGGCGAGGAGGAAGAGCGAGTCGTTCGTCGATTCATCGCCGTCCACGACGACGCGGTTGAAGCTCTTGTTGAGGGCGAGGCCGAGGGCGCGCCTGAGCATGGGGACGGATATCGCCGCATCCGTCGTCACGAAGCCCAGCATCGTCGCCATGTTCGGCTCGATCATGCCGGACCCCTTGGCCATGCCGCCGACGGTGACGGTCCTCCCGCCGATCGTCGTCCTGAAGGCCGCCTCCTTCGGGCGCGTATCCGTCGTCATGACGGCGTGCTCCGCGTCGAGCGCGTGGGCGGGCGTCGAGCCGAGCGCCGCCTTGGCCTTCTTCATGCCGTCCAGGAGGCGGTCCATCGGAAGGCGCCGCCCTATGACGCCTGTCGAGGCGACGAGGACGTGCCTCGGGTCGACGCCCAGCTCGCCCGCCGTGACAAGCGCGGATACGCGCGCGTCCTTCAGCCCGTCCTCGCCCGTGCACGCGTTCGCGCACCCGGAGTTCGCGAGGATGGCCTGCACCTTCCCGCCCTTCACGACCTCGCGGTCGAAGAGGACGGGGGCGGCGGCGACCTTGTTCGTCGTGAAGACGGCGGCCGCGGCGCACGGGGCGTCCGCCACGATGAGCGCGACGTCCTTCCTGCCCTTGTACTTTATCTCCGCGGCGACGCCCGCCGCGCGGAATCCCTTCGCGGCGCAGACGCCGCCCCTGACAGCCTTCGGCTTCTTCATGGAATCGATTACCTTCTTTCGCTAAGCGGCACGTAGTGGCGCGGACGGTAGAGCGGCTTGTACGCGGGGCGGATGATCGGCCCCTGGTTGACGAGCTCCTCCATGCGGTGCGCGCACCAGCTCACGCAGCGCGCGACCGCGAAGAGCGGCGTGTAGAGGTCGCGCGGGATGCCCAGCATGTCGTAGACAAAGCCCGAGTAGAGGTCCACGTTCGCGCACACGTCCTCCGCGCGCGGGTGGCGCGACTTGATGATTGCGGGGCCGCGCTCCTCGATCAGCTCGAAGAGGGCCATCTCCTGCTCGCGGTGCTTCTCCTTCGCGAGCGCACGCGCCTTCTTCTTGAGGAGCTGCGCGCGCGGGTCGGATATCGTGTAGACGGCGTGGCCGAGTCCGTAGATGAGGCCCGTGCCGTCGCCGGCCTTCCTGTCCGCGATCTTCTCGAGGTAGGCCGTCACCTTGTCCGCATTCGTCCAGTCGCCCACCTTGGCCATTATCTCGTCCATCTGGCGCATGACGCGAAGGTTCGCGCCGCCGTGGCGGGAGCCCTTGAGGGAGAGGACGGACGCCGCGATCGACGAGTAGATGTCGGTGTGCGCGCTCGTCACCACGTGGGTCGTGAAGGACGAGTTGTTGCCGCCGCCGTGCTCCGCGTGGAGGATGAGCGAGAGGTCGAGCGTCTCGGCCTCCAGCTTCGTGTACCTGCCGTCGTTCCTGATGAGCATGAGGAAGTTCTCCGCGCCGGACTTCGTCGGGTCGGGGTTCCTGATCATCAGCGAATCGCCCAGGTGGTAGTGGGCCTTCGCCTGGTAGGCGTACGCGGCGATCGTCGGCATGGCGCCGATGATGTCGATCGAGTGCGCAAGGCACTTCTCGATGGATATGTCGTTGATCTGCTCCTGGTCGGGGATGTCGTCGAAGGCCATGGCGAAGAGCACCGCCCGCGCGATGGCGTTCATGAGGTCGATGGACGGATGGCGCATGATCGCGTTCTCCTTGAACCCGTCCGAAAGCCTGCGGCACGCGCCGAGGCGGCGGTTCCAGTCGACGAGCTGGCGGCCCGTCGGCAGATCCCCGAACATGAGCAGGTAAGCAACCTCCTCGTAGCCGTAGCGGTGCTCGCGCTTGTCAGCCGCGACAATGTCCTTCACGTTGATTCCGCGATAGAAGAGCTCGCCGGGGACGGCCTGCTTCTCGCCCTCGGATACGACGTACCCGTGCACGTTGCCTATCGTCGTGAGGCCCACAAGCACGCCGGTGCCGTCGTCGTTGCGGAGGCCCCGCTTGACGCCGTACTTGCGGTAGAGCGCAGGGTCGATGTAGTCGGCCTTGCGGATCCTCTCCGCCTGCTTCACGAGCCATTCGTTGTCTGTCATCATTTCTTCTCCTAATCAGTCGAAAACGAACCGCTATTATAGCGAAAAACGGCGTTTTTCGCAAGTGGGAGGTGCAGCCAGAGCCTTCCTCGCCCTCTCGGCCGCACGGCGGTAGATCGCCTCCAGGGAGTCTAGGCAGCGCTCGCCCCCGCGCCAGAACGGCACGGGGCCGAGCCTCTTCAGGACCGGGGTTTCAATCTTCATCGTACAGCTCCTCCATCGTTATTCCGCGCAATTCGAGCAAAGTCGATGGTTTTCTTGCACATTCCTCGCCCAGGACGAGCAGAACCGCCGCCGAGTGCTTGCACGGGTTCGCCCAGTCCGGACACGAGCACTTCGTCGTCACGTCGTACCTCCCCTGACCCAGCTTTCCGCCCGGAAAGAGGTCGTACCCCTCCGCGCGGAACAGCCCCTCGACCTCAAGCGGCATGTCGTCCGTCAGCAGCCTCGCCACCAGCATCGGCTCCGCACGAAGCCCCGCGACGATGCGGCCGTGCGCCGCCGGGTCGGGAACGCGGAAGTCCACCGTCACCGTGTATGGGTCCGGACGGCTCCCGACGACCGTCGCCTCGACGTGCGGACCCTCCAGGCGGATTGCCGTGATCTGGCCGGACATCGCATAGTTCCTCCCCCGCGCGAAGCGTCCGCCCAGACCCATCGCCTCCAGCGACGCGATGAACCGCTTCGCCCACCAGCTGCGGCCCGACCCCGCGCGCAGCTCCTGCGCGCGTATCCCCGCCGCGAAGCGCGGCACCCGTACCGGATATCTCTTCTTCTTCGACATGCCTACGTCAGCGCAAGCGCCGCCTCCAGTTCGTCCGGCTGCAACTGCATGAGGAAGCCCTCGCCGCTTGCGACAAGCGTACCCGCGACGCGCGACTTCCTCTCCAGTATCTCGTCCACGTGCTCCTCAAGCGTCCCCTCCGAAATGAAGGCGTGCACGAAGACCGTCCGCGCCTGCCCGATCCTGTGCGCGCGGTCCGTCGCCTGCGCCTCGACCGCCGGATTCCACCAGCGGTCGAAATGGACGACGTGCGTCGCCTTGACGAGGTTGAGTCCGTATCCGCCCGCCTTCAGCGACAGCACGAACGCGGACGGCCCCGCGTCGTTGAAGCGCGCAATCTCCTCCTCGCGCTGGCGCGCCGGGAGCGATCCGTGCAGGAACGGCGTGTCGCATGCGAACTTCGCGTCGAGCACCTTCTTCAGCTCCGAGCCGACCTTCGCGTACTGCGTGAAGACGAGGACGCTTTCGCCGGCGGCGAGGACGGACCCAACCAGCTCAACGAGCCGCTCGACCTTCCCCGCGCCGTCGCAAATGAGCTTCAGCCTCGTTATGAGCGCGAAGACGTCGCCGCGCCTCCTCTCGCTCGCCCTGTAGTCCGCCAGAGCCGCTTCGTACTCGCGGCGCTGGCCCGGCGAAAGGACGCAGTACTCCTTTATCTCCCGCTTCACCCCCAGCTCCGCCGCGATCTCCGGGTCGCTCTTGAGCCGCCTGAGGACGAACGGCTCCAGTGCGTGGCGGAGCCTCTTGGCCGCCGCGCTCCTCTCGTCCAGCGCTATCGGCTTCACGAACCGCTCGACAAACGACTTGCGGTCCCCGAGGAACCCCGGATTGAGGAACTCCTCAAGGCTCCAGATGTCCGAAACCGTGTTCTCAACCGGCGTGCCCGTGAGCGCAAGTCGCTTCGGCGCGCCGAGCGCGCGGACGGCGCGCGCAACCTGCGTATCGGGGTTCTTCACCGCCTGCGCCTCGTCCAGGACGAGTCCCGCCCATTCGACGCGACGTATGATCTGATAGTCGCGCACAAGCAGCGAATAGCTCGTGAGTACGACGTCCGCCGCATCCGCCTCCCGCCGGAACCCGGTCTCAAGCGCCCTGTTGTCCCCTTGATGGACGTAGACCTTCATCCCGGGCGCGAACTTCGCGAATTCATGCCTCCAGTTGCTCACGAGCGTGAGCGGCGAGACTATTAGAAAAGGGTGGTTGGTGGTTGGTGGTTGGTGGTTGCCGCGCAGCGACGCTATCCACGCTATCGTCTGGACTGTCTTGCCGAGGCCCATGTCGTCCGCAAGAAGCGCACCGAATCCGTGGTTGGTCAGGAAGCGAATCCACGATACGCCGCGCGCCTGGTACGGACGCAGGACGGCGGTTAGCGGTGATTGCCGGGCGGCCTCCGGCGACCGGGGGGCGGTGGAGCCGTTTCCATTCGCCGCGGCGATGCGTTGTCGCAATTCGTTGACGAGCCCCCTCAGCCAGCCGTGGGAGCGCGCCTCCTCCACCTCCATGCGCCCGACCGCGCCCACCCCCATGGCGAATCCCAGCGCGGCTGTCGTGGACAGGGTCCGCGACTCGCTCCGCTCAAGGGCGCGAAGCGCCTCCTTGAGGACGTTCCGGTCGACGTCAATCCAGCGGTCCCTGAAGAAGACGAGCGTGGATTTCTGCTCAAGTAGGAACCTCACCTCCTCAGCATCGACGACCTCCCCCGCCACCCTCACGATAAGCCTGGTGGCGATTTTAGGGTCTTTTAGGGTCGGTTTAGGGTCGCTTAGGGTCGATGTAGAGTCTTTTAAGGTCGAAGAATGAGCTCTTGACTCCAACCCGACCCTATCCGACCCTAAATCGACCCTATCCGACCCTATCTCCACAGATGCGTTGACGGACGCCTTGATGTCGCAGCCGGAGACCGAATACCCCGCCTCGTTGAGTTCGCGCGCACCCGACCGCAGGAAGCTCTCCGCCTCGGCGCGCGAAAGCTCCACAACAAGCCCCCCGCCGCCAGCGCCGTCCGCCGCGCGCTCGCGGTGCATGGCCCTTATCGCACCGAACACGAAGGCCGCCTGGCCGAGCGCCCTGAGTCCGCGCCGCCCCTTCGGCATCGCCGTCCTTATCCTGAAATCCCCCGCGCCTTCCGCCGAGAAGCGGAAATTCACCGCCGTCCGCGCCGCGACGTCCTCCTCCGCGGCGCCGCTCCACTCCGCCAGCTCCGCGGCGAATGCGGCGCACTCCGCGTCGTTCCAGCGGACAAGGCCCGTCTCGCTCCTGAGCGCCATGAGCCATGCGTCGTGGAGCGTCTCGTGGCGCTGGTCCTCCGCGTCCGCGCTGAGCGGTGTGACGGCCGCCTCGCGGACGTATGCGTCGACCCACGGGTTGTCCGTCCCCAGCGCGCACCAGCGCGCATGCCACCCGTCCTCCTCGCGCTGGAGCGCGGGGTACATCCGCCCCTCGGCGATGAGCCGGAGGGCCTCAAGCTGTCTCGGACTCCGCCGCATCGCCTCCGGGCGTCTCCGTCTGCGCCTCCTCTGCGGCCTGCGCCTCCGCCTCGGCCGCGTCCTCCTCGCCGGCGACTTCGCCCAGGGTCTTCGTCCCCGAGAGGAGCGCGACGACCTGCTGCTGCACCTCGCCGATGTTCTCCAGCCTCAGGCGCGGATCGAGTATGACGAACGTGTCGCCCTGCTTGCGGTCCTCGTAAACCCTTCGTATCGACCCGTCCTCCTGCTCCTTCGAATCGCGCTCGACGAGAATCTTCGAGCGCTCGAGCATCACGGCGAGCACGTAGACGACGTTCTTCATCGCCGGATCGTCGAGCGTCATGAGCTTCCGCAGGAGCTCGCCCGCGTCCTCCTTCTTGAGCGCCTCCTTCTTCTCCTCCTTCGCGGGGGCGAAGTATACGCCGTCCCACTGCGAGAACGGCGTCCAGTCCCTCTCGGCCGTCTTCCAGCACTCGGGATGCGCGTCGAAGCGCTCGTAGCCGCCCGAAGTCTCCTTGAGCGCGCTCACAACCGGTGCGCGGTCCACAAGCGGCTTCCCGCAGAAGCTGCAGACGTGTCCGCGCGATCTAATGTTCCATTCCTGTGACATGGAGGATATTATACCATAATAAGGCCGTGCGTCATGAGGCAAAGTTTGATATAATAGCGGACATGAACACGACAAGAGACCTATTCGCCGCGGCGGCGCTCCTAGTCGCCTTCACAGCCGCGGGCGACGGACCTGCGGCGCTCCGGCCCGCCGTCCAGCAGCCCGCGCCAGCAGTGCAGCGGCCCGCCGCGCAACAGCCCGCACCCGCAGTGCTCCAGCCCGCGCCAGCGCAGGCGAATCCGGCTCCGCCGGTGAAGCGCAGGGATCCGTTCTTCAAGTCGGCCGCAGTCGCGCGCAAGACGTTCGAGAAGCGTCCGAACGGAACCTTCGTCGCGAATGCGACATCCCGCGGCGAGACATACTCGTACTTCATGGAGCATCTGACTCCGCGCTTCGACGCGAGGACCGGCGCACACGTCGGGTACGACATAACGACGACGCAGTATTCGCTCACCCACGCGGGGATCACATTCGCGTATCCGCGGGACGAGTTCGAGATAGCGCAGAACTTCACCTACCGGGACCTTAACGGCATACGCAAGTCGGGCGTCCTCGTCTACGTCGACATCTACGTCTCATGCACGGGCGACATCTCGGCGGAGGAGAACTTCCGCGCCGTAAAGAACTACGTGGACGGCGGCGTGTGCGTCCCTAAGGAGGTCGGCCGTCCGGGGAAGCTCATGTCGCTCAAGGCGTCCGCGAAGAAGCGCTTCGCCGCCTCGCAGGTCATCCCGCTCTACGGCGACTCCGGCGACTCCAAGCTCGGACTCCTCGTAATGGGCTGCAACAAGGACAAGGCAAACGAAAAGATCACCCCGTTCATCTATGAAGGCGAACTGAGGTAGGGCGCGATCACCGAGCGCGCCGCATCTTACCGTCAATTCATTCCACCTTTCAACCTTTGCGCCTAGACTACATGTCGTCGAGGTCGGCATCCGAAAAGGTGGAGAACACTTCAATCGGATAGCCTCGATCGAGATCCTCCATCTTGTCAACCGTGCAGCTGCTGGCCGTCTGGATGGCTATGCGCTTGAGATTGATCTTCGCCGGCGTCGTCCAAGTGAACTTCGCCAGCGACACAAGCGCGTCAGGATCGTTCTCCGTGTCCGCCAGCACCGCGACGATCGGACCGTCCCTGCCGATGCGCGCGCGGGACTCCACCGCAATTGTTCCGGAGGAGATCGCACTCGTGACGAGGCCGAGGCACGGGACTACGAAGTCACCGACGACACCGGCGGCATAGACGCTCGACTTCGTCGGCGCGAACGCGACGATCGCTGATTCGACGACAAGCGTGTTCGGCACGTCCGGGCTGTCGACGACGGTAACGCCTATTGCCTTCTCCTGCGACTTGAACGCCTTGTAGTAGGCCTTGCGCGCGAACTCGGCGAGATCCTTTAGGTCCTCTTCGGCGGTCGTGACGCTCTTTGCGAACTCGTCCCATACACCGCCCTTCTGAAGATAGCCCATTTCAACCGGCGCGATGTAGACATGCTTGATGTCCGCTGCCATGAGCTTGTCAAGATCGGCCCAGTAGTAGTGGAACGGACAGGAGTCGTCCATGCGCCGCAGTTTCTCGTGGTGCGGAACAAAGTCCGTCAGCGGAACCGGATCGGCGCGCATCCATGACGTCAGGGTCGACTTGCATCCGACGAGCGCGAGGAGCGCAGCCAGTGCGAGAAGATGATTTGCTTTGGGCATGTTTACCTGTCCTTTCTTGTTGTTCGTTTTTCACCGCCGACATTATATCAAAAACACATTGATATGTTAAGTCGCATCTTCACCGTCGCATCCAGAGAGGCGACACGGCGCACCGGATGTGGCAAGGCCGCCCCGGCCTTGCGCGGAAGCCGCGGCAAAACTGGCGCAGAGTGTCAGGTACGCCGCGCCAGTTTAGGCGTGGACAGAGCAAGGCCGAGGCGGCCTTGCCACGCACTGTCATCTTACAACTCCCGCTCCCCCGCTCCACGGGCATTCACATGCCCCGATGGCGCCATCCCGTACAGGAGGTTGCGTCGCTCCGCGACGCAACAAGAAAAGGCTCTTCAGGCATAAGTGTAGCAATTCGGATGCGCATTTGGTATAATCCGTCCTTGAGATTTCTCTCCATTCATCAAACGGCAAAAGAGAAAGGAAGGGACCGGAAGGTCCGCAATAATATGAAGAAGTCTGTTTTCGGCGCCGTTGCGTCCGTAGTCTGTGCGCTCTTCTGCTCCGGGGAGACCGCGTTCGGCGGCGAAAGCGTTTCCGTCGGGCTGGCGGGAAACGTCATCCTTGAAAGGTGCGGCGCGACGCTCGCGCCGAAGCTGTTCGACAAGTCCTGGTCCGCCTGCAAGGTGAAAGGCGGATGGCATCCGGGCGCGGACGGGTCGTACTCCTCCGAGCTATGCGACAAGGACGGCGTCGTGGCGGCGGTCGTCGCGCGCCACTCGCTCGACGGGGACAAGGCGAAGCTGTGCTGGACGTTCGATGTGCGCAGGGACTGGGAGGCTGCCGCGATCGCAGTCTCGGCCGACTTCCCGACGGCCGCCTTCGCCGGCGGTCGCGCCGCTCTCGGCGACAAGTCCTTCGATCTTCCGTCCCAAAAGGGCGAGAAGCCGTGGATCGGCGGCGCGACGTGCGCCGAGGCGCGCGTCGAGGACGGAAAGGGCGGATGGTTCGCGCTCTCTTCCGGCGGCGCGCGCAGGATGATGCTGCAGGACAACCGCGAGTGGAAGACGGACGTCTTCACGCTCCGCATCCAGGCCGGCGACGCGAAGCTCAAGGCGGGCGAGCGCCGCACGGTGGAACTTGCGCTTTCCGCAGACGGAGGCGTCGGCGAGCTTGCGACCGGGCCGGTCGTGATTTCCGCCGGCGCGGGGTGGGTTCCGCTGAGCGACACCACGGACGTCATTCCGGGGTCCGCGCTCGACTTCTCGAAGCTAGGCTGGATCGACGCGCCCGCCGGGAAGCACGGACGCGTAGTCGCGAGAGGCGCGCATTTCGAGTTCGAGAAGAAGCCCGACGTTGCGCAGCGCTTCTACGGATGCAACCTGTGCTTCTCGGCAAACTTCCTTTCGGAGTCCGAGGCGAACGCGCTCTGTTCGCGCATGGCGCGCCTAGGATACAACGCGCTCAGGATTCACCACTACGAGCGCGAGCTCTGCGACAGGAAAGACGGAACGACGATTCTCCCAGCGAAGATGGCGGAGCTCGACAACCTGCTGAACGCGTGCATCAAGAACGGAATATACCTCACCACCGACCTGTTCGTCTCGCGCGCGGTTCCGTGGCGCTCCATCGGAGTTGACCGCGACGGGGAGATTCCGATGGACAACTACAAGGACCTGGTTCTCTTCGACGAAGGCGCCTACTCCAACTACACCGCCTTCGCGCGCGCGTTTCTCGGACACGTCAATCCGAAGACCGGACGCCGCTGGGCGGACGAGCCGGCGCTCGCGTTCCTCGCCCTCGTCAACGAAGGCAACGCCGGCAACCACGGCTACGCCTTCATGGAGAGCCAGAGCGCGCTGCGCGCAAAGTGGACCGAATGGCTCGCGAAGCGCAGGGCCGAGTCGCCGACGCAGTATGCGGACATAACCGAGGAGTTCCCCGCGAACACATGGGAGAACACGCGCCAGAACTGCGCCTTCACGCTGTTCCTTGCGGACCTCGAGATCGAGTTCTGCGACAGGATGCGCAAGTTCCTCAAGGAGGAGATCAAAACCGACGTTCTTGTCTCCGACATGTCGAGCTGGAAGAATCCCGTCGCCTACCAGCTTGTTCGCACGCACTACGACTACGTCGACGACCATTTCTACGTCGACCACCCGCAGTTCATCGAGCACTCATGGCGCCTTCCGTCGAAGTGCGCGAACGCCAATCCCGTCCGCCGGGCGGACAGGGGCTTCGAGGGCGTCGCGCGCCACCGCCTGCTCGACAGGCCGTTCACGGTCACGGAGTTCAACTACTCCGCGCCAGGACAGTTCCGAGGCGTCGGCGGAATGATGCTCGGCGCGCAGGCAGCGCTCCAGGAGTACGACGGAATCTGGCGCTTCGCGTGGAGCCATTCCAGGGACGGCGTTCTAAAGCCCCAGCCGATAGGGTACTTCGACGTCGCGCGCGATCCGCTTCAGCGCGCCACCGAGCGCGCGGTGCTGGCGCTCTACATGCGCCGCGACATGAAGCCGCTCGAACGGACGTTTGCGGTGAAGGTTCCGGAAAGCACGGTGCGCTCGAACTTCGACTGCGGCCCGCACGCCGACGTCGGCGAGATGTGGTACGGATGGTACGCGCGGTTCGGCACATGGGCGGGCGGCGGCGAGCCTTCGTTTGCGGATGCGGTCGAGTATACGAAAGCCAGTTCGATGAAGTTAGGCGATTTTCTCGGGCTTGTCTCCGAGCACGCGATAAAGCCGGGGAACGGACAGGTCTCGATAGATTCCGAATCGGGCTTGTTCTCCGTCCAGACGGAGCGGACGCAGGGCTTTTTCATCGAGAAAGGGATCCACGGGACAAAGGTCCTGGCGGCGAACGTTTCGGGCGCGCCCGCAGCGGTCTGGGCCAGCTCGCTCGACGGGCGTCCGCTGGCGCGCTCGGGCCGCATTCTCCTCACGCACGTGACGGATGTGCAGGACGAGGGGACGACGTATGCCGACGGACGCAAGACCGTGCTTCTCAAGTGGGGGCGTCTTCCGCATCTGATGCGCGCGGGGCGCGCCGAGGTATCGCTGAAGCTTGAAGGCTTTTCATCCTCCCGTCCGAAGGTATACGCGCTGCGCTCCGACGGTTCGCGCCGCGGCGAGGTGGTGTCCGTGTTCAAGGACGGCGCGCTCCGGTTCACGGCCGACACCGCGCGCGACCCCTCCGACGCGACATTCCTCTACGAGATCGTCCGCTGAGTCTGGTGCACGAGAGCACACAGGGGGGCCGGGCACCCCGTTCCCCCGTTGCCACAAAAAGAAAACCCCCAGAACCTCCGTTCTGAGAGTCTTGCGCCATTGCTGGCGGAGAGAGAGGGATTCGAACCCTCGGTACGGGAGTTAACCCGTACGGCGATTTAGCAAACCGCTGCCTTCAGCCACTCGGCCATCTCTCCAACGCGAAAATCTTCGTATAGTTTATCAAATTTTCTGCTCGCCGTCAACGAAGACGGCCGACGGTTTCCAGGTTTTCGGGTTTATGACGACGAGATCGGCCGTGTAGCCCTTCTCGACCTTGCCGAGCGTGTCGCCCCAGCCGAGCTCTATCGCCTGGTTCCAGGAGGTCGTGCGGACGAGGTCCTTGAGCGGGATGCCAGTCACTTCGTGGACGTTCTTGAGGCCCATTCCCATCCAGAGCGTGGAGCCGGCGAGGTTGCCGCCCTCGACGAGGCGCGCCTCGCCGTTCTTGAGGAGAACCTTGAGTCCGCCCATCTCGAACGCGTAGCCGTCCTTGCAGTGCGAGCAGCGCAGAGAGTCCGTGATCATCTGCACATGCGCGAGGTTGCGGCGCGTGAAGATGAGGTTCAGCATGTCGGGGCAGAGGTGAATCTTGTCGCAGATGACCTCGGTGTTGAGGTCCTCGACGAGGAAGCCCGCGCCGACCATGCCGATTTCGCGGTGGTGGAGCGGCGTCATCTGGTTGCAGAAGTGCGTCATGTGCCTGAGGCCGTTCTTGTAGGCGCGCTTCAGGTCCGCGAACTTCGCCCCGGTGTGTCCGCAGCTCGGGACGACTCCGATCTTGAAGCACTCCTTCGCGAACTTGTCCCCGCCCTCGGTCTCGACGGCGTAGCTGATGAGCTTCACGGGGTAGATCCTGGCGATGGCCTTCACCTCCTTGATGTCGGGCTTGCGGACGAACTTGGGGTTCTGCGCGCCGCAGCACTTCACGTTGATGAAGGGGCCTTCGAGGTGGATTCCGGGCACCTTGGCGTAGGGCATCCCCGCCTCGGCGTAGGCCTTCGCGTTCTTCGCCGCGACCTCCAGCTCCTCGTGGCTTACGGTGAGTGTCGTCGGGAGGACGGTCGTCACGCCCTCGGCGAGCTTCGCCTCGGCGAGCTTGAAGACGGCCTGGGGGTCGGCGTCGCAGAAGTCGTACGTCAGGGCGCCGTGGGTGTGGACGTCGATGAAGCCGGGCATGAGGTACTGTCCCTTCACGTCCACAACAGTGTCGCCGGTCTTCGCCTTGACGTCCTTCCTGCCGACGGACTTTATCCTGCCGCCCTCGAGCACTACGACGGCGTTCTCGATATCCACGTCGGGCGAGATGACATGGGCGTTCCTGATGATCGTCTTCTGCATAACTTTACCTCCTCGGTGTTGGTTTACGAGTATTCTACCATTTTTCCCCAACAGCCGCAAGGCGAAGGGTTAACTTTCAGCTCTCCCCGCACGGGATGGAGAAGTCGAGCCGGGAACCGAGGCCGCGCTTGGACCATACCGTCATCTCCCCGCCTAGTTCCGTGCAGCGGCGCTCCATCGAACTCATGCCGTAGTGGCCCTCGCCGGAAGCCGCGGCCGTGTCGAAGCCCTCGCCGTCGTCGATGACGGACATCCTGAGCCGCCCCTCGCCGAACACGAGCCTCACCCTCACATGCTCCGCCTTGCCGTGCTTTAGGGCGTTGCCGACCGCCTCCTGCATGATGAGGAGGAGCGTCCCCGCGCTCTTGCGCGCGACCGACCTCTCCGCGCCCTCGCTCTTGATGTCGACCTTCCCCTCCCAGTGCGCCATGCGCCGAGCCGCAAAGCTGAAAAGCGCCATCAGCGACTCCGGCCCCTCGCTCTCCTCGTTCATCGCCCACAGAGTCGACCTCAGCCCCGCCTGCGTGTGCTGCAGCGCCTCCTGCACCTTCTCCAGCTGGTCGCGGCTGCGCTCAGCGTCCTTCGGCAGGTAGTTCCTCGCCGCCTTGAGCCGGAACATCGCGCCGGCAAGGTACTGCTGGAAGCCGTCGTGGAGGTCCGCCGCAAGCCTCAGGCGCTCGCGCCGCGCGGCGTCCGCCTCGATACGCGCCGTCTCGCGAAGGCGAATCGACTCCGCAAGTTCGTTCGTGCGCCGGCGGACCATCCGCCTCAGCGTCGCAACCCAGATGAACAGTATAGCGACGACCCCGCCGGCGATCCCGAGCACTCCCGCGACGCGCTCGCCCGTCCAGAAGGGCGGCTTCGGCGCGCGCTTTACGACCTCCACCGCATCCACCGTCATCGGTATCAACTCGATGTTCTCGATGCGTCCGAAAAGCGCCTCCTCGTAGTTCTCTATCGACGTATAGGCGAGCGCACCCGTGACGCGCACCGTAGCCCCCTGGACGAGCCGCTCCGGAAGCGCGCTCTCGAGAGGGAGCGGAATCTCCACCTGGATGTTCCGCTCGCCTTCGCCGACGAGGAGCTGCGTCGTCGTCTGCCGCCGGTTGATGTCCCGCAGAAGCCCCTCCGTGACGAACGTCCCGCCGTACCAGTCGGAGTTGCCGAACGGCATGATGTTCTCGAAAAGCTCCTCTATCGTGACGGCCTTCGGCGGAGGCGGCGCCACCTTCCCGAGCACCTCAAGGGACGAAGTCGCAAGGCGGTTCTTGACGGACGACGGTTCCTTCTCGCCCGTTGCGACGACCCTGTCGCCGACGGTCGCCTTCGAGTCGGACGGCCTTTCGACGCGCCAGTGCGCGCCTGCGTCGTCCGTCATGAAGTAGAAGCCGAGCCCCTCCCTCTCGAACGTAATCACGCCCGTGAGGTTAGTCGCCGCCACCAGCAAAAGAAGGGGAAATGTCATGTCCCTGTAGAGGCGCGCTACGCCCTGAGTATGCCGAGCTCGTAGGCCCGGCCCACGGCGGACGTCGCGTTCGGGCAGTTGAGCTTCGTCATGATGCCCTTCAGGTGGGTCTTCACCGACTCGGCGCCGATGCCGAGCGCCGTCGCGATCTGGTCGCGCTGCCTGCCCTGCGCGACGAGCTTGAGGACGTCCATCTCGCGCGACGTGAGCGGCGACGGCGCGGCCTGGAACTCCTCGGCGGCGAAGTAGTCAGGCTTCTCGGCGATGTCCCTGATCGTCTGCGAGAGCCTGTCCTGGTCCACGTCCTTCGGGAGGTATCCGCTCGCACCGCCCTGGCGCGCGCGCTCCTCCTCCTCCTTGAGCGGCATTCCGGCGAGGAGCAGAACCTTCACCTCGGGCAGAAGCCTCTTCAAGTGCCCGAGCATCGTGAAGCCGTCCATCTTCGGCATCCTCACGTCGCTCAGCACGACGCCGGGGCGCTTCTCCTCCGCAATGCCGAGCGCCGCCTCACCGTTTGGCGCGAGCGCGACGACCTCGAAGCCCTCTTCGCTTTCGAGCATCGCCGCCAGACCCTCCCTCACCATCGGGTGGTCGTCAACAATCATTATCGAGATCACTTCAACTCCTCGTACCTTCCGGAGGACGCATTGTAGGCGACGTCCCTCGCCTCGCAAAGCCACCTCGTAAGCTCCTGCACGTCCTGCTTCTCCTTGTACAGCAGCTTCTCGGCGTGTCCGTCTGCGAAGACTATGTGCGCGGTTATGTCGCGCCCCGACTTGTGGTTGAATCCGATGGACTCGGGGTTCGGACCCGTGCCCTTGTACTGGAGGACGCAGTCGCACGCCGTCCCCGAGCCGGAATCAGTGTTCGGCGTGTCGCCCGTGTACGACGCGAAGGGGATCTCCGCGAAGAGAAGCCGCCTGTCGGCGCGCGTGACGTACTCGCGCAAAAGGCGCGGGTCGTTCACGGCGACTGCGTCCGACCCGAGCGAGTAGTCCCAGCCGAAGAACGCATTCATCACGTAGCTCCAGTTCGGGTTGGACCCCTTGAGGACCCGCGTGTGGTTCGGGCACCTGTAGCACGTGGCGCTCCCGCTCATCGCCGTCCATATCGCGCCGTTCGTGAGCGCGAACTCGCGCGCGTCGAGGTCGGTGCTGTACGTCGAGGTGAACCAGCTCATGCTAGACGAGTGGTTCTGGGGACGCGACTTGTACGTCTCCCGCGAGTTCCAGCTGATCCAGCCTTTCCACTCCCTGTATACCTTCTTCACGTTCCTGACGCCCTGGCTCTCGTCGAAGCCGAGGGCCTCGAGCGACCCCGCAAGCGGATACCTGCCTTCTCCGCCGACGTACGCCTGCACTCCGTTCGCGAGGCTCTTCATGTTCGCGAGGCACTGCGCCGCCCTGGCGGACTCCGTGCCGCCCGAGAACGACACCGCCAGTGTCGCCATCAACACGCCGATCAGTCCGATTACGACCAGCAGCTCAATCATTGTAAACGCTTTTCTCATTGCCGTGCTCCTTTTATTCAAACTGCCTGTAGAAGAGGATTCGCGTCTGGTGCGGATAGAGCGGATCCTCCGCCTTCGTGGGATCGCGCCACACAAGCGCAACCGCGCGCGCGCCGAGCTGCGGCGGGGTCTGCCCCTCGCCGCCCATCATGGCGGGCTCCGCGCGGACGAATATGAGGAAGAGCTGCTGCCTCGCGGCGAAGCACTCGCTCCAGTATCCGTAGAAGTACTTGCGGTCGGCCGTCCATATCTCCGACGTGTTGCCGGCGAGCGTCCGACCCCAGAGCGACTTCTCCTCGTAGTCCCAGTCCATGTTCTTCCAGAGCGTCTTCCACTCCTCGGGGTCGTTCTTCGCATTGCGCATCGTCGAGATGAACGTCGCGGCGAAGCCCTCGAAGTCCTCCCAGTCGATCTGCGCGTCCTCGGCGCCGTAGGAGTTCCACGCGTAGTCCTCGTTGAACTCCTTCGCCTTCATGTTGAGGACTCCCGAGTCGCGCAGGAACTGCGTGTCGTTCGTAGCCGCATACCTCCAGTCGAGGGGCGTGTTGAGGAACACCGAGAGGATGACGTTCGTCGTATCGGAGTAGGGGTTGACCCTGAATCCGCCTCCGCCGCCCACGATGTTGAGGTCGTCGAACGCAGCCGAGTCGTCGCGGTAGGCCGCGTACGGCGAATAGGTCGTCCACATGAACTCCCCGTTCGCGCAGTTGTCGATGCTCTGCGGGAAGCCCTTCGTGCCGTCGTAGCGCGAAGGCGAGTAGAGTCTGCCGGACAGCCCCCCGTTCCCCTTGAGCGCGGCGATTGCGGGGAGGAACGCGAGCTCGTACTTGCTCTGGAGGTAGCCGGCGTCGCTCGTCGCCATGAAGATGTCGCCGTCGCGGTCCTTCGCGCCGCAGTTGTCGATCCACCCCTGCTCGCTCACGTCCGAGCACTTGAACCAGTTCTCGGGCGCGTGGTTGAAGCGCGGGTCGCCGCAGATGACGCCGTCGCCGGCTGCGCAGCCGGCGAACTTGAACTCGACGTCCACCGTCATCTCCTCCGTCCCGTTCTTGATCATGTCGCCGATGTTGATGTTGAACGCGTCGCTGCCGTCCATGCGCATGAGCGGATACGGGTCGCCGCTTATCTGGTTGCCGATGCGGCCGCCGCCCATCACGCGCCCTGCGAGCATGGCGTCGTCGTTGTTGTAGCAGGCGGGGACCATGTCGACCACCCCGTCCCTCGTGTG
Source organism: uncultured Verrucomicrobiota bacterium (assembly GCA_946610035.1). GTDB lineage: Bacteria > Verrucomicrobiota > Kiritimatiellia > RFP12 > UBA1067 > UBA1067. The sequence continues at coordinate 21,261 of CAMOCC010000016.1, read as the reverse complement.
CTTCAGCTTGAGCCAGACCGCGCCGTTGAACCGAAGGGGCTTGTTGAGATTGTACCCCTGCTCCATCAGCGTCTGGAAGTTGTTCTTGTAGTCGGGGTCGATCGTTCCGTCCCTGAGAAGCGGGGCGAAGTTGCAGACTGCCGTGAAGCTGCCCTGGTTCTGAGCGCAGAGCGCAGGGTTCGCCTTGACGTCGTCCCATCTCGGGCCTGCGTTCGGGACGGTGACGGATCCCTCCTTCGCCTTGTACTTCCAGTCGTAGGTGAGAGTGAAGAGCTTCTTGTTGCTGAGGCGGCTCGCCCAGGAGCGGACGTCGTTCATCGTCATGGCCTTCGACTTGACGGCGTTCACGCATTCGGACGGCTTCTTGATCGAATCGGAGAAGGACACGGAGGACTTCTGCATGGAGGCCGAGAGGAGTCCCGCGCCGCCGTCGGCCGACCTGTCCTTGAACTCGCCCTTGGAGACGTGGATGACGTCGTTCGCGTTCCCCGTCCTCAGGCCCATTGCGTCTCCGGAGGAGAGGAACATGGAGAACTGGCCGTCCATTTCATACGTCCGCCCCTCGCTGTCGTCGACGTGGCTGAACGGGTATACGACAAGGGCCTTGAACGCCTGCGGGAGGGCGCCTACGAACGTCTCGCCGTCGATGCCGAACTCCACGACGTAGTTGCAGTGGACGAATCCGTCGCCCATTTCCTCCTCGTTCGACTGGATGGTCATCTTGATCGCGACGGACTGCTTCGAGCCGCCCTGGGGCTGGATGCCGCAGATCATGGCTATGCGCTCGGTGGTGGGGATGGCGAGCGAGAGCGGTACGCTGTCCTCGTCGAGGTAGTCGGCGAGGTTCGCGACGCCGAGTCCGCTGAGCCAGCGCGCCCACATGTCGTCGTTGAGTCCGTCCTCGTTCTCGACGAGCGCGCCGAAGTTGAGGGGCGACTCCTTCTTCATCCGCGAAAGCGGGAACGGCTGGTCTTCGGAATTGGAGAGGTCGAAGAAGTCGTCGCTCCTGCGCAGCTCCTCGTCCTCGGGCGCGTAGAGGCTGTCAGTCACGTATGTCATGCGCGCGACTGTCGTCTTGTTGAGCTCGGTGCTGGAGTTCGCGCCCGCGTCCTCCCATCCGCTCTCGGACCCGCCCGGCTTGAAGTAGGAGCAGAACGGGCTCTTGAACTTGCCGATGTCGCCGTAGTCGTAGAGCGCGAGGTTGAAGTCGGCCATGGAGATGAGCGGGTACTCGGACTTTATGTCCTTGAACCTGAGCGTCTTCGGGTCGAAGTCGCCGCGGTACTCCTTCATGAAGTCGTCCCACTTCTTGGTCACCGAGGCGTCCGCCGCCCTGGTGTGCTCGAGGTCCTCGAAGTTGGACGCGAGGGTGATGAGCCTCGGACCCGCCGAGGAGCGCCGCTCGTTCGCGACGAGCCTGTTGATGTCGAAGTAGTCCGACACGTCCAGGGCGCACCACACGTAGCGCCCGGCGTCGAAGCCCATCGACTGCCAGTGCGCGGAAGGCGAGTGGCGCGAGTAGTAGCGCGCGGCGTTGACGAGGGCGGGCGGCATGTAGGCGAGCGCCTCGACGCACAGCGGCGAGACGGTGTTCGCCTCGTCCACGGACTCGGGCGGGACGTTCGTCCCGATGAAGACGTGGTTCGCCCAGTGGTTGCGGGAGCGTCCGCCCGTGAGTGTCGTCGCCGCCGTGCCGATGCCCGGGTGGGGATTGTTGTTGATCGCCCTGTCCACCGTCTCTATCGCCTCGGCGAGGGCGGCCTTCACGAGCTGGCGCGTGGAGCTCGTGCGCCTCAGGTAGCTCGACGGCAGGCGCGTGTAGCGCATGAACGCCGCGAAGGCGACGGCCGAGATGACCATGAACGAAAGCATGCCGAGGACTATGAGCAGAGCGCTGCCCCTTCTTGGAGACGATAGCTTCATTGACGTTCCTCCGCCGTAAGCCTGTGGTAGTTGGGGTAGTGGTAGCCGGTCATGAGGTTCCCCGTCGCCGTCTCCATCCTGAAGTTGATGCTGCCCTGGGTGATCGAGATCCTGTAGGGCGTGTTCCACGGGTCCATCATCTTCCCTCCGCTCGTGAGCTGGCCCATGAGGAGCGCAGGTATCTTGCCGCCCGAGTCGGCGGCCCCGCCCTTGCCGATCAGGAACCCGACCGAGCCCTGGTCGGCGTCGCGGTCCTTCATGGTCGGCAGTTCGTGTCCCTGCGACCAGTTCTCGTAGCCGAGGATGGCCTGGGTGATGATCTTGACCTCGCTTTCGGCCTTGGCTATCTTCGCGCGCTTCTGGGCGCCTGAGAGCGAAGTCGTCAGCGTCGCCATGAGTATGGCGAGCAGGCCGACGACGACCATCATCTCTATCAGGGTGAAACCTCCCCTGCACTCTATCTTAGTTGATTTCATCGGGGTAGCTCCAGATGTCGTCGTACGTGTTGAACTCGCGGTCGGGTCCCGCGCTCTTCACGTTGACTGTGTAGGTCTTCTTCGAGCCGAGCGCCTTCGCGCTGCCGACGCTCATCTCCTTGAACTGGTTCGGATTCTGGTCGTCGCGGTTGACGGCGCCGTTGCCGGAGAGGTAGTCGGCCTTGAGCGACTCGCCGCCCGCGCCGCTGCCCGAGGCGCCGCTCCAGGCGCGCTTGCGGAACTCGCCGTTCTTGTCCCAGAGGCCGACGATGCGGTGGATCTGGTTGTTCCAGATGTAGGCGTTGTCCGCCTCGTCGCGAACCTCGGCGATGTTCTCGCGGACGTCCTCCAGGGCGTTCACGCCGGCGACGCCGGTGCGCCATGCGATGGAGGACTGGTTGAAGAGCATGGTTAGTATCGTCACGAGCATCCCGAGGAGGAGGCTCGCCACGAGGAGCTCGAGAATGGTGAATCCCCTTTTCATTTGTTTTCGCTCGCTTTCCTTGTGGGGCCCTGGAAGCGCACCTCGGTGTAGAAGAGCGGCATCGAGAGGAGCTCCGATTCGTGGCGCGTGGCCCTGAAGCCTATCTTCACGACGCCGGAGTCGCGCTTGTGGAGGACGACAAGCCCCGGGAGGAGCCCGCCGCTCGCGCTGGAGGACGGCCAGCTCGCGTTGCCGCCGACGGCCTTCACGGTCCGGTTGAACGCGTTCTTCGCCATGCCCGTCGGGTCCTGCGAGACTATTCCGTTCGAGTCGATGTACTCGCCCCATCCGTTGTTCCCGGGGTAGTTGTCGATGGAGTTGAACGAACTCCAGGTCACGTTGGTCGCCGAAAGCGCCATGACGAGCGGCGAGAGGACCGCGTCCGCATACGCGGCCGCCGCGACGTCCTCGCGGCTCTGCCGCTTCTCCCGGTAGCCGAGGCCGTACAGGCCGAGGACCGAGAGGACGCCTCCCGCCATGATCATGACGGCGAGGTTTATCTCAAGAAGTGTGAATCCCTTTTTCATGTCAGTCGTTCGCATCCTGTGTGGGGTTGGTTGTCATGCCGACGCGCTGGGCGGACACTCCGCCGGAGGCGTCAGGCCTCATGCTGTAGATCGCGATTGTCGAGTTCCCCTCGACGCCGCCCTGGGCGCCGCTGCCGGAGTTCTTGCCGACGCCGAAGAGGAGAGACTTGGGCTGAGTGGACGAGCCCGCCGTAGACGGGATGCTGGAGTCGAAGAGGTATCCGTGCGGAAGCTGTATCGCCTCGAACTCGAAGCCGTAGGCGTCGCCGGGATTCCAGGAGAAGTCGGACGACTTGATCTCGTAGGCGTAGCAGCCCTCGAGCCTCTCCGTCGTCGTGCGCGAGGGTATCTGGATGGCGAGCGTCTTCCCGACGGGTACCTCGTACACCGTCGAGCGGCGGGGCTTCGTCTCGTCGCCGTTCATCCTGTAGACGAAGACGCCGGACCCTGAGCCGGAGGAGGAGACAGTCCCCTCGTCCGCCGTGTCGACGCCGTCGTCCACTATGAGGTCGCCGAACTCGTCGTACAGGAACTTGCCGTCGACGCGGGAGAACCTGCCTGCGCGGCGGACTGCGACGGCCCTGCCGACGACGATCGCCGGCGCGTCGTTCTCCTCCTGCCTCAGCATCTCGTTCCAGTAGTAGACCGCGACCGGCTGGCGGTCGATCTGCGCGCGCTGGTAGGCCGCCCGGATGAACTGGTTCGCGTTCTGCATCGCCCCGCGATCCTCCATGCCGCGCCGCATCGCGCGGTAGCCGTTCACTGTCACGGTGCCCATGAAGCCCATGATCGCGACAACGAGGAGAAGCTCCAGAAGTGTGAAGGCCCGGCGTTTCATCACTGCGTCACCTCCATCGAGTCCGTTGGGATTGAATACTTGATCTGGAGCCGGCGGAACCTGCCCGTCTCCTTCTCGGGATAGCCGAAGTACATTTCGGATATGGACATCTTCTTCGGGCTCTTCTTGGTGCCGCGCACGGCCTCGAAGAAGTCCATGCCGTACGAGCGCGTGCCCGCCTCGCCCGAGTCGCGCGAGACGAAGAGGCCCGAGACGTCCATGAGCGGGTTGTTCCTCAGGACCGACTCCTCGACGACGGCGCGGATCATGTCCCTGACCTCGGTGCCGTTGAGGACGTAGATGTCTGGGTCCGTCCTGCCGTTGTAGCCCTCGGTGTTGGAGCGCCCGCCGATGCTGCCAGACTCTATCTTGTCCCCTATCGACCCCGGCCACCTGTCCTGCTGGGCGTGGTACGTCTCGAGGCCCTGCTTCACGCAGGCGCAGATGGCGTTCGCCTTCTGGGTCCTCGCGAGCTTGATCGAGTTCGCGGCGGCCGTCATGACGATCCCGAGGAGGATGCCGATGATGCCGACCACCGTGATCAGCTCTATCAGAGTGAATCCGCGTTTCATTATCTTACGCCCTCCGTCTGGCCATCCGTCCAGCTGGTGACGAGCTTGCCCTTGGGTCCGCGGCACCAGACCGCGGCTGTCGCGCGGACGTTGACCGGCTTCGCGAGCTTCGAGGGGAGCCCCTCCACCGTCGATGCGGGGTTGACGCCCTCGATCGCGCCGTCGCCGTCGAGGTCGAGCGCGTAGAAGAGCCTGTGCTCGGCGATGGTACCGCCGATCGGGACCCTGTCGTTGTCGGAGGCGGACGTTCCGTTCTGCTTCACGACGGCCGCCGCCCACGGCGTCACGATGCCGAGCCTGTCGATGCCGGAGAGCTTCTTGGTGTTGCTGTCGTATGTCAGCGACATGCCTGCCCTCGAGGCGAGCGGATATGCGGCGGTGGCGTCGAGCCCGGGCGCCGCGTTGTTGTTCGCTATGAGGCACTTCGGCCACGCGCCCGTCTCGTCGAAGAGCGCCACGAGGGCGGTCTCGGTGTTCTTGACGAGTTCCTGGCACTTGGCGAGCTCCGCCTTCTCCGGGGCGTTCTTGAAGCCGCTCACCAGCACGGCCATGAGGATGGAGATGATTCCTATCACCACCAGCAGTTCGATCAACGTAAAGCCTTTTTTCATTTCTGCTCCCCCTTCTTCAGTTGCTCATGTGAATGTAGTCGTCCTCGGTCCAGAGGGCGATGCAGCGACGCGAGGCGGCGCTCATGCCGTCCCCGTTCTCGCGATCGACCCACGGCGGGAAGGTACGCCCGTTCGGTCCGCCGCTCCACAGCGTGTAGTGCTGGTACGGGGCGGGCGAGTAGTAGTAGAACTCGTTCCACCAGCCGTCGCGCACCGTCACTCCGTCGAGGACGTACTGCGTCGCCGTCGAGTTGGAGTCCGCCGACCCGGGCGAGTATATCTCGATGTTGTAGTTGTCGGGGTCGAGTTCGCTCGCCGACCATATCGTGTCCCTTATGCTGATGCCGAAGAGCTTCGTGTTGTGGTTGCACTGGCAGATGCCCTCGAGATTCGGCATCCACCTCGCGCACACCGCCTGGGACGGGATGTTCGCGATCTTCGCGAGGTCCGTCGCCTGCTGGCTGGAGGCGAGCTCCCTCACGCGCGTCCAGCCGCCCTCGGACTCGTAGGAGTTGCCGGTGAACGGATTGGACGGCATCTGGTTGTTGCCCGTCCACTGCGCGTACTCGGTGTAGAGGTCGTCCATGCCGCTCGACGTGTTCATCATGACGAGGTAGCGCGGAAGGAGGAAGCTCATCACGCCGAACTTGAAGAGCTGGATGTCGTTCCACGCCGTCTTGCCCTTGTTCTTCGAGTGCCTGTTCCTGTTCTGGGTGACGCCGTCGTCGAAGCCGGCAGTAAGGCGCGCGCGTACGGCGTCGTTCTCCCAGTAGTTCTTGAAGTGGTTGTCGCCCGACGTCGCCCTGCGCTTCATCTCCTCGGAGACCTGCTGCACGAGGACGTCGTACCCCTCGGGGTACGGGAATCGGCAGTCCATCGGCTGCGCCTTGCAGGCGGCCTTCACCTGCTCCCACGCGTATCGCTCGGCCTGTTCGCCGATGTTGCGCCAACCCCATATCGACTTGTTCACGTCATCGGTCTGGAGTCCGTGGCCGCCGACCTTCCTGTAGATGTCGCGCGAGCCGTGCAGCTTCACGGGCGGATACGTCCCGAAGGCGGCGTGGTAGCCCGAAAGGCAGTTCTCCAGGCGCTGGAGGCGCGATATCGTGGCCATGCGCCGCCACGACGCGCCGCCGACGGTCGTCAACTTGAACACAAGCCCCATCAGGATCACGAGGACCGCGATCACGATGAGCAGCTCTATGAGTGTAAACGCCTTTTTCATTTCTTGCCCCGTATTTCCCTTGAGCGACCCCGCAACCGCATCAGGCCCCGCCCGAGACGGACGAGATGATCTTGATCATGGGGAGGAACATCGCCACGACGATCGTGCCGACGACCACGGCGAGGACGATGATGAGCGCAGGCTCGATCGCCGCCGTCATGCCCGCGACAGCGTTGTCCACCTCGTCGTCGTACGTGTTCGCGATTCGCGTCAGCATGTCCGCCAGCGCGCCCGTCTCCTCGCCGACCTCGACCATCGAGATGACCATCGGCGGGAACACCCAGCACTGGGAGAGCGGCTGGGTCATCCCCTCGCCCTCCTTCACGGCGTCGTGCACGGACTGTATGGCGTTCGCGACGACGCGGTTCCCGGAGGTGTCGCGGACGATCACCAGCGACTGGAGGATCGGGACGCCCGAGGAGAGAAGCGTTCCGAGCGTGCGCGTGAGGCGCGAGACCGCCGTCCTCTGGACGAGAGTCCCCGTGACCGGCATCTTCAGCGAAAGGACGTCGAAGAAGTACGCTCCCTTCTCCGTCTTGCCGAGTATCTTCTTCAGCGCGACGACCACCGCCACGGCGGCCGCGATCGTGAGGCCGTTGTGCTGGACGTACTCGGACGCGTCGATGACGAACTGGGTGATTCCCGGAAGCTCCGCACCGCCCATCATGTCGGCGAACACCTGCTTGAACTTCGGGATGACCGTGACGAGGAGGAACGCCGTGATGCCGACGGCCGCGCAGAGGACGACGATCGGGTAGATCATCGCGCCCTTCACCTTGTTCTTGATCTTCTCCGACTTCTCGGCGAACTCGGCCAGTCGCCCGAGGACGACTTCGAGGACGCCGCCCGCCTCGCCGGCCTTAACCATGTTGATGTACAGGTGGTCGAAGATCTTCGGATACTGCGTCAGCGCCTCGGAGAACGTTCCGCCCGAGGCGATGTTCTCGGATATGCCGTTCAGCGCCTCCAGCATCTGCTGGTCCTTCGTCTGGCGCTTGAGGACGTCGATGCCGCGCATGAGCGGAAGGCCCGCGTTCACCAGCGTCGCGAGCTGGCGCGTGAACTGCGTGAGTATCTTGGTCTTCACCTTGCCGCGCAGGAACTTCGGCATGGAGAGCTTGATCTCCATGTTGAGGCCCTTGGACTTCTTCTTGCCGCCGTCGTCCGCCGGCGCGTGCGCGCGCCCCTTCTTAGCCGGCTTCTTCGACGGCGCCGCCGCCGGGGCGGACGACTTCACCTGACCGATGGCCGTGGGCATCAGCCCCTGCGCCCTCACGCTCGCAATCGCCGCATTGCGGTCGCCTGCCTCAACCACGCCGCGGGTCTCGTTGCCCGAGGCGTCCTTCGCGATGTACTGGAATGTCGCCATGTCTAGTCATATCGCGGACATTATGCCCGCGCCCTTTTAGTAGTGTTGTCAAGATTATAGCACAGACGAGGCGACTTTGACAAGCACGGAATGAGATTGGGGGGTCACCAGCCACCAACCTAGATGAATCTTCCCGAGCGATTGCCGGTGAAGACGCCGTCGCGGTAGGGAATCGAGCCGTTGACCATCGCAAGGCGGACGCCAGTCGAGAACCGGTGGGGATTCAGGTACGTCGCCTTCGCGGCGAAGTCGCCTTCATCCCACACGACGATGTCGGCGAAGGCGCCCTTCTCGATGACGCCGCGCCCCTTCAGTCCGAACCGCCCGGCCACCTTCGACGTCATGCGCGCTATCGCCTCCTCGCGCGTCGCCCCGAGCGCGCGAACGCGGCGGTAGAACTCGGGCATCGTGCCGTAGGCGCGGGGATGGGGGTGGTCCGCGCCGAGCGGACCCCATGGCGCGCGAAGCGAGGCGTCGCTCCCCGGCAGTATCCACGGCAGGGCGAGGATCCTGTCGAGATTCTCCTCGCTCATCGTGAAGAAGAACGCCCCCGTCTTGCAGCCGTCGAGGGAGAGGATGTGGCAAATGAGCTCGCCGGGGCGACCATAGGGGCGACCAGCGGGGTCAGACCCCGCCGGTGAAACCGAGGGGTCTGACCCCATGGTTGCCAGAATCTCCGCAACTGTCTTTCCGCTGTACTGCTTCGTGTCGGGATGCCAGGTGCCGCCGATCATTATTGTCGACCAGTCCCTGGCCGAGGCGTTTATCTCCTCCGCGATCCGCGCGCGAATGGCCGGGTCCGCAAGGCGCTCGCATTCCGCCTTCGCCGCGCCCTCCTGCGCCCAGTCGGGTAGCACCACGTCGAGGTCCGTTCCCGCCGCGCAGTATGGATAGCGGTCGCTTCCCAGGAGCAGACCCTCCTCCATCCCCTTTTCCATCTTCTCTATCACCGCGTCGATCTTGCCCCAGTTCGCCCTGCCGCTCGTCTTGAGATGCGATATCTCGGCCTTGATTCCCGTCGCTCGGGCGAGTTCGATCACTTCGTCTATCGCCTCGAGTATACTGTCGCCCTCGCTCCGCATGTGTGTGGCGTAGATGCCTCCCTTGCGCGCGGCGACGCGGGCGAGCGCCGTCACCTCCTCCGGAGTCGAGTACCGCCCCGGCTGGTAGATTAGACCCGTCGTGAGGCCGTGCCCCCCCTCGTCGAGAGACTCCTCAAGAAGCCTCTCCATCTTCTTCAGCTCATCCGGCGTCGCCTCGCGCGCGGCGTAGCCCATCACCGACGAGCGCAGGGTGTTGTGTCCGATGAACTGCACCGTGTTCACCGCAGGACGCGCCGCCTCCAGTGCTTCGCGGTACTCCGCCAGGGAATGCCACGTAAGGCGCTCGCCGAGTATCGCGGCCCAGTCGGACGAAAGCCGCGCCTCGCCGTAGCGCGGGGCGACGGAGCCGCCGCATTGTCCGTTCACCTCCGTAGTGATCCCCTGCGATATCTTCGACGGCGCATCGGGCTCGACGACGAGGTATGCGTCGGAATGGGTGTGCGCGTCGATGAAGCCCGGCGAGACTACCGCGCCGGTGGCGTCGATGACAGTTGGTGGTTGGTGGTTGGTGGCTGGTGGTTGGTGGTTGGTGACGTCGACGATTCTGTCGCCATCTATGTAGACGTCGCCTATGAAGGCCGGTGTGCCTTTGCCGTCGACGATTGTTCCGTTGGAGATCAGGGTCATTTTCCCGGATTTGCAATCTGGTCAGTTCTTGAATGAATGTATCGGGGCGGGGATGCGTCCGCCGCGCGAAACCATCGCCGCGCACGAGAACGGCGAAACGCGCATGACCGGCGCGTGGCCGAGGAGTCCGCCGAACTCCACGTTGTCGCCGACCTTCTTCCCCGCGACGGGTATGACGCGGACGGCTGTCGTCTTCTGGTTGACCATCCCGATCGCCGCCTCGTCGGCGATGATGCCGGAAATCGACTCCGCCGGAGTGTCTCCCGGTATTGCGATCATGTCGAGTCCGACCGAGCAGACGCAAGTCATCGCCTCGAGCTTCTCGATAGTGAGGGCGCCCGCTTCGACGGCGTCGATCATGCCCTGGTCCTCGGACACTGGTATGAACGCACCGGAGAGTCCGCCGACGTAGGAGCTCGCCATCACGCCGCCCTTCTTTACGTTGTCGTTGAGGAGCGCAAGCGCGGCGGTCGTACCGGGCGCGCCGGGGTGCTCGAGCCCGATTTCCTTGAGGATGTCCGCCACAGAGTCGCCGACAGCCGGCGTCGGGGCGAGGGAGAGGTCGATGATTCCGAAAGGAATGCCGAGGCGCTTGGACGCCTCCTGTGCGACGAGCTGTCCGACGCGCGTGATCTTGAACGCCGTCTTCTTGATCGTCTCGCAGAGTTCGCCGAACTCCATTCCGTGGCAGTGCTTGAGGACGGCGTGGACTACTCCCGGACCCGATACGCCGACGTTTATCACCGCGTCGCCTTCGCTCACGCCGTGGAACGCACCCGCCATGAAAGGGTTGTCGTCCGGCGCATTGCAGAGGACCACGAGCTTGGCGCAGCCGAGGGAGTCGTTCGCCTTCGTGCGCTCTGCCGTCTTCTTGATGATCTCGCCCATGAGCTTGACGGCGTCCATGTCGATGCCGGTCTTCGTCGAGCCGACGTTGACGGAGGAGCAGATGAGATCCGTCGTGGCCATAGCCTCGGGGATGGAGCGGATGAGCAATTCGTCGGCGGGTGTCATCCCCTTCGAGACGATTGCCGAGTAGCCTCCGATGAAGTTGACGCCGAGCTTCTTCGCCGCGCGGTCGAGTGTCTTCGCGATCTTCACGAAGTCGGCCGGCTTCTTGCAGCAGGCGGATCCGACAATTGCGACGGGCGTGACGGAGATTCGCTTGTTGACGACGGGAACGCCGAAGTCGCGTCCGATCTCGTCGCCCGTCTTCACGAGGTCCTTCGCAATGCGCGTGAGCTTCGCGTATATGTTGTCGCACGTCCTCTTGAGGGAGGAGTCCGCACAGTCGAGGAGCGAAATGCCGATGGTTATGGTGCGGACGTCGAGCGTCTGCTCGCTCACCATCTTGTTCGTCTCGAGCACTTCTGAAAGGTTGATCATGGCGACTACCTCAAATCCTGTGCATCTTCTCGAATATCTCGCTCTTCTGGCAGCGGATCTTGAGGCCCATGTCCATGCCGAGCTTTGAAAGCTCGGTGCCTACCTTCTCAAATGTCTTCTTGCACTTTGAGTAGTCGACTATCATCATCATGTTGAAGTAGTCCTGGACGACAGTCTGGGATATGTCAAGGATGTTGATATCCGCCTTGGCGAGATACGTACAGGTCTTGGCAAGGATTCCGACGGTGTCCTTGCCAACAACGGTAATTATCGCTTTTTTCATGGTGATGTAAATTATACCACATTTTCGTCCGCCAAACTAGTATAAGATTAGGGTCGGTTAGTGTCTTTTAGAGTCGATTAGAGATAATTTCCCAAAAAACACAAACTCTTAACTCCTAACTTTCAACTCTTAACTTCCCTACAGCACAGCCACATAGGGCGAGCCGCAGTAGGAGCAAACACCGCCTTCGTGCACTGGCGCACCGCAGTTCGGACAGCTATGTTCGAGAACTTCACCGCATATCGCGCAGAACTTGCCGCCGACTGGATCCTGCTTCTCCCTGTCTGGCCTGAGAAAACGCCTGCCATCTACAAAATACTCGAAATGCGACGGACACGCCGGATTGGGACAGAAGGCTGTGTGCGGACCCGTCGCCGCCGCTGCAAGCGGACGCGGCACGGCCGCCGCAGAAACAGCCTGCCCCTTCTCCTCCTTCGGCAACTCTATACCGAACTTGGCGCAAAGTTTTGTGACGGCATCGTCGTTCAGCTTCGTTCCATCGCCCTGCTCGAACATGGACAGGGCCGACTGCTTGCAGCCGACTTCATTTGCTACAACGCTCTGGGACAGCCCAGCTTCCCGCCGGGCGTCCTTGAACTTTCTGCAAAACTCTGGACTTAGATTTGTCACGGTGAATATTATGGACTTTTTCCGTCCGATTCACAAGGGGGGTCTTATCAACAGTTATCAACTAAGTTATCAACTTATCGTCCGTATGTTGATAATTTTGTTGATAAGTTAATAAATCAATCCGTTAATATGTTAATAAGTTGATATATAAGTTGATAAGTTAATAATTACGCTTGATAATTTCGGAAGGGAGAAGGTATTCTTCTCCATTCTTGTGCGTTATGCCGAGATTCTTGAGCTCTTCAATGACCGTGCCGTTCACAATGTTCCCGTTGTCGTTAAAAAGCTTTTCCATGCTCTCGCGCTTCTTGGCAAGGTTTCCATTGGGCTCGTTCGCAACGAGAACGCCCTCCAGCACCTGCGCACGGCGAATGCGTCCTTCCTTCTCTGCTGCTTCGCGTGCCTCTTTCACGACCTCAAGAACGTGGTCACGCGTCTCGCCGGGGAAGCGGTCCGGAATATCGACATCGCGGTCGAGCAGCGCCAGAGCGTTAGGATTACGCTCCTGCATATCAAACTCTTTTTCAAGGTTTTGCGCGATTTCTGCATCTTTTCTTGCTATTTCAGCATTTTTGGATGCAATTTCCGCCTTGTTTGCCTCAATTTCGGCGTTTTTGGATGCAAGCTGCTCTTTCAGGGAGACGATTTCCGCTTCCTTCGCCTCCAATCCACTCTTGACTCCTTCAAGCTCGGTATTCTTGGCGGCAAGCTCTGCCTTGATCGCTTCCAGCTTGCTGTCCAATTCCGCCTTGTCCGCAGCCAGGGACTCCACTACTGCCTTCTGTACGTCCAGCTCGGGCGCCTCCGCCTGTTCCTCGGCTTCTGCGGACGCCTCAACGTTGGCCTCCACAGGGGTTTCCTCGTTATTCATGAATTCGTTCATGTCGAAAGACGAATTTTTCATGCATTCTGTCCTTTCAGCTCGCAGCCGGGATAGATGAAAAGCCTGCAATCTATCGGTCCGTTGAAGAACGGAACGCGAGCTTTGTAGTATAGAGTTACACACCGCGCAAGGTCTGGATTGCCCGTTATGAGCCCTCCGAGCCAGCCGTGGCATTTTTCGTTCATAAATTTTCCTATGCGTTCGTACAGCGGAGCCAGCTCCTCGTACGTTCCAAGCCTTATGCCGTATTCAGGATTGAAGAACACGACTCCCTTTCCCTCGGGTATGGGCGAGTCGGCGAAGTCGCATGCCTTGAATTCAATATACTGCGCAACACCGGCGGCAATTGCGTTGGAATGGGCGTTTTCTACGGCTTCGGGCGAGATGTCCGTCGCCACTACCTTCGGTAGGTTGTCCTTCCTCTCCTCCGCCTTTGCCTCAAGTACTATTTCCTTCCAGATTTGCGCAGGGCTTGCGCCGAAATGCTGGCGAGGGGCGACGTTGGGGGCGGATTCACCGGGTATTATCGACTCGTATCCCTTGACGGACTGGAACGCGAAGTGTCCCTTGAGCAAACCGGGAGCTTTGTTCATCGCAATCATCACCGCCTCGATGGCGGGTGTTCCGCTTCCGCACATGGGTGAAAGGAACGGCGACTTCCCGTCCCAGTCAAGCGCCTGAATGCAGGCGGCCGCAAGAGTCTCCTGCATAGGGGCGGATCCCGGAATCCTCCTGTACCCGCGCTTGGATAGAGGTTCGCCCGACGTATCGAGGTATATGATGACCTGGTCGCGCTCCCAGTACACGAAGACGGCCGCTCCCTTGTTCTCGCCGCCGGAATCGGGACGCCTCTGGCACTTCTCGCGCATGCGGTCAGCAATCGCATCCTTCGTGTACAAGGCCGGAAGGCGCGTGTCGCGGATCGTGTAATTGTGTACTATGGATGAGACGGAGAAGTATCCGTCAGCCTCCAGTATGTTCTCCCAGTCTATGCTCTTCGCAATCTCGTAGAGGTCCCTTATGTTCCTGCAATCCGACCTCACCAGCGGCACGAGTACGCGATGAGCAGTCCGAAGCTTCAAGTTTAGCTTCATGACGTCCCTCATGTCCCCGCGCACGACAACTGTGTTCTCAGTCGAGTCTATTACCTTGTATCCCATCTTGTGCACCTCGCGCTCCGTCCAAGGGGCGAGCTCCTTGGCGCACGATATTATAATGGGATAGTTCTTGTCCGTGAACAGCCTCATAAGTCTACCTTTCTACTTTTCCCCCACGGCAACCCTGTGAAAGCATCCTGTCAGTTCGTCCTGAGGGGCATTAGCACGTACAGGAACGGTATGGAGCACCTGATGACCGCCGGAGAGTGTCCGTCAATCAGCTCGATCTTCACCTCGTCGTCGTCGATCGCCTTAAGCGGATCCATCATGTACGAGGGATTGAACATTATCTCAAGCCTCTCTCCAACGTACTTGATCGGCACTTCGTCGCTTGCGGACCCGATCTCGCTCGCCGCCGACGTCACCGTAAGCTTGTTGGAGTCAAAAATGAGCTTCGTCGAATGCGCCTCGTCCATAGTCATGACGCTCGCCCTGTCGAGAGCGTCGAGGAGCAGCTGCCTGTCTACAACAACCTTCTCGCGGCATTCCTTCGGAATGACCTGGATGTAGTTGGGGTAGTTTTCGGACACCATTTTCGAGTAGATCATTATGTTGCCGAACTCGAAGCATATCTGGCTCTTGCAAACCTTGAGGTTTATGTTTTCCTCTCCTGACCCGAGGGAGCGCTGAATCTCCTGGACTGCCTTCGCGGGAAGGACGATGTCCCTCTCGGCCTCCTTGGGAAACTCCATTTCGTTCTCGACAAGCGCCATGCGGCGTCCGTCGGTAGCGACCATGGTAAGCTTCTGGTCCTTGAAGCTGATGAGAACACCCCTGAGAGCGCGGCGCGTGTCGTCCTGGGAGGCCGCGTAGGCCACCTTCCTTATCATCTCCTTGAACGTCTGGCAAGGAATCTTGTATCCGTACGCCTCCTCGTCCTCGGGCGGACGCGGGAAGTTCTTCTCTCCAAGACCGGTAATGCGGAAGCGGGCGGATGCAGCCGATATGGCGGCGACGTCCGTGGCATCAACGCTCACCTCCACCTCACCCTCAGCAGCCTTGGCGACTGCGTTGAAGAGAAGCTTCACCGGAAGAGTGGTTGCACCCTGTTCCACTACAGTACACTCGACCGTGCATGTTATCGAAAGGTCTAGGTCGGTAGTGGTCATCTTCAATTCGTGTCCGTTCGCCTCGATCAGCACGTTCTGGAGGACTGCGAGGGACCCTTTTCCGGCGACAACGTTCTGCACGGCCTTCAACCCGTCGAGGAACTTGGATCGTATGATGTTGAACTTCATTTTATTCTCCTTTTATCGACTGCCATCAATTGTATCAAATACTCTTATTAATTGAAAGTGCGTATTTAATGTATAATAGAGTTGTTGATATGGTAGATAACTGATTGCACCCCTTGTTTTATTGGTTGAAACTCACGTTTGGATGTTGATTGAAAGTAGGTTCGTCTGAAGACATGTTTGACAACTTCCGCTTTTGTCGATGAGTGTCGACAACTAGCACGGTTGCCGACACGCATGTCGACATCAATGTTCACTCCTGGTTGTCCGTGATTTTATAGCCGAATTCATGGAGAATTTCCTCCAGGACGTTCTTGAGGTTGGCGTCGACGTCAAGCCTGTTCTGTATTGTCTTCACACCGTGTATTATCGTCGCGTGCTTCTTGTCGAACTCCTTCGATATTTCCTGAAGACTCTTGTTTGAGTACTTCCTTGAAATGTACATGGCAAGCTGGCGAGGCGTCACAAGGGACTGCGTGCGGTCCGCAGAAAGTATCTGCTTAACAGTGACGCCGTACTTCCTTGCGACCCTTTCCTGTATTTCGCGCAGAGTTATGTTGCGCATGGACTGTTCCTTCTCTATCACGTCCTTGAGAAGGAATGCGAGGAATTCCGGCGTCAGCTCCTGAGTAGGATTGATCTGCATTGTGACGTGCACCTTGGCAAGGGCTCCTTCTATGGCCCTGACATGGCTCTTGATGTTCTCCGCCAGGAACTGAAGGGTGGAAAGAGGTACGGAAGGTGTCATCCCCTCAGCCTTCTTCTGAAGGATGGCGAGTCGCGTCTCGTATCCGGGAGCTTCGATCTCCTGCACCATTCCGCCTTCAAAACGTGAGATGAGCCTTTCCTCGAGGGCCGGAAGGTTCTTTGGGGCCACATCGGACGTCATCACTATCTGCTTGTGGTTTGTGGTGAGGTAGTTGAAGGTGTTGAAGAACTCTTCCTGACACTGCTTTCCCTTCTGGAGGAACTGTATGTCGTCCACCAGCAATACGTCGAAGTTTCTGTATTTCTCCCTGAAGACGGACATGTCCTTCGTCTGCAGGGAGTTGATGTATTCATTAAGGAATGTTTCAGCAGTGAGATAGCATATGGACATCTGCGGATTCGTCTTCCTGAGGTCGTTGCCTATCGCCTGCATCAAGTGTGTCTTTCCAAGGCCGGTTCCGCCGTGAATGAAAAGCGGATTGGAGTTCTTTAGACCCGGATGCTTTGCGACGCCTTTCGCGGCTGCATACGCCCAGCTGTTAGATGCTCCCTGTACGAATTCCTCGAATGTGTAGTTTTCCTCAAGCGGCAGAGTCGATATGTATTGATTGGGCTTTGCCGGCGTGGGAGCGTAGGACTGGTACTGAGGCTGGGGCTTGGGTTCGTATGTAGGAACGATGATTGCAGGCCGTGAGCGCTCATCTTCCTTGAATTCAATCACCTGCTCCTTGTCACCGCCCGCAAGGTCGAGTGCGCTCTTCAGTTTTCCTGCATATTTGTCGCGAAGAAAATCGGCGGCGAACTTGTTTGTGGCCCTGACGAGGAAGACGTTGCCTTCGACAGACACTGAAGTGATCATGGAGAAGTAATTTTCGGCTTGACTCTTCTCCTGCTCGTTGAAGAGTGTGGAAAGGTATATGGTCTTCGCCCTTTCCCACAACTCCTTCGAAGCTATGTCTATTGTGTCGTTGCTCATTGTTTTGTCTTTTGCGAAATTATGGAACATAATAATACCATAGTTTGGTCCGCTTCTGCAATAGACACATATAAACGGATATTTTCAACTTATCAACATTTTATGTAGATAACTTTTAACAACACCTAGACAGTTATAAGAAATAGCAGTATTAGTTTTGAGTTGTGGCAAGTGCCCTTCCACCAATGCCGATGATGTGGCAAGGGTGCCCTCGCCCTTGCAGCAAGACCGAGTCGTCCTTGCCACATCAATTGGGCCGCTTCGTGCCGTTTTTAGTCTTAAAAGTATAAATGAGCGGTTTTTGCTAAATTTCATTAAGTTATCTACTATGTTGATAACTTTTAGATAAGTGTAAATATCATTTGATAAATTATTCATTGACACACATTGCTAACAATCAATTTTTAGCGAATTTATTGAGTTTTTTGTATTTTTATGCAAATATCATTGACTAATAACCATACATATTTTTTTGTTCACAAATCAGTAGATAATTTGGTATAATCTGCCTTGAAATGAAAAGAGACAACAGTTTTGAAGTGATAGTTGTAGGAGGCGGACACGCCGGGTCCGAAGCGGCCCTAGCCTCTGCCCGCATGGGTCTTAACACCCTTCTCGTCACCGCCAGAAAGGACGCAATCGCCAGAATGCCGTGCAATCCGTCCATAGGCGGACTCGCCAAGAGTCACCTTGTCTACGAGCTTGACGCTCTCGGCGGGGAGATGGGACGCAATGCGGATGCGACGGCCCTTCAGTCCAAGACTCTCAATTCAAGTCGCGGACCCGCCGTCCGCGCTACCCGTACACAGTGCGCCAAACGTGAATACACCGAGCGTATGCAGTATGTTGTTGCGAATCAACCCAACCTTTCTGTAGTGGAAGAAGCTGTTGTAGATTTGATTGTAGACGATCATTCAGTCGTAAACTCGACGACACATGAGGATGGCAAGAACAATGATAAAGTAATTTCATCTGATTCTGCAACATCAAGTGATAGTATTACCCTCACTTCCCCTTTAATTGTTGAACCAAGGCAGAATCAGAATACACCAAGAAATTCTACGATATGTCAATGTGATTGCTTGAGTAAAGATAGATATACCAGTATGACGCTTTCACAAGGCAATTTAGTTTGCCATGGTGTGGTTACATCATCTGGTAATCGATATTTAGCTAAAGCTGTTGTCATCACATCAGGGACAACCTTGCGCGGCAAAATCTGGATTGGCAAGGAGTCCGAGGAAAGCGGAGGAGACGGACGCCCGGCTGTAAACGAGCTTTCAAACGCACTTATTCGTCTCGGTTTTGATCTAATTAGACTGAAGACAGGTACTCCACCTCGCTTGAAGGCTGCTTCCTGTGATTTTACCAAGTGTCAGCGTCAAGACGGAGAGAATCCGCGCCCATTGTTCCACGTGGAACAATCTACTAGTAGCAAAGCTGGTTTACAGCAAATGTTCCACGTGGAACACTTTTCACAGAACGACAATAGATTTAATACTAAAATGTTCCACGTGGAACACTCGGAAAATGGCGAATTTTGTTCCACGTGGAACAATTCAAGCGTTGAAAATAATAATCTGCCCGAGTATCCCTGTTGGTTGACATATACAACGCCAGAAACTCATGATATAATACGAGGCAACCTTGATAAATCTGCCTTGTATGGTGGTTCAATTCATGCTACTGGTGTGAGGTATTGTCCGTCCATAGAGGACAAAATAGTTAGATTCAAGGATGCGCAGCACCATCATGTAATGCTTGAGCCGGAGGATTCAGAAGGTAATATCATTTATCCAAACGGATTAAGTTGCTGCCTACCGCGTGACGTGCAGGAGCGGATGGTTCATTCTGTGCCGGGATTGGAAAATGCGGAGTTTCTTGCATACGCATACGCGATAGAATACGACGGCATAGATTCGCGTGAGTTGAAGCATACATTGGAATCGAAGAGAGTATCGGGTTTGTATTTTGCCGGACAGATCAACGGTACGACGGGATATGAAGAGGCGGCCGCTCAGGGAATTATTGCAGGAATCAATGCGGCATTAAGCGTCCGAAAAGAAAAGCCGTTGGTTCTCAGTCGACAGGATGCCTATATAGGTGTGATGATAGACGATCTGGTGACTAAGGGAACGGATGAACCATATCGCATATTTACAAGCAGGGCTGAAAGGCGGCTGATACTGAGGCAGGACAATGCAAGATTCAGACTACTTGATGCAGCTGAAAAGGTGGAAATAGTTTCGAAGCGTCAGATAGAAGAGACGAGGATAGTATCTGAATTTCTTGAGAAGAACGTGGAAACAAAGGATGAACCGGATAAGTTGGTGTCCGAATTCCTGAAAGAATTCGAGAATCATGGCTTTGGAAATGATCGGTCTGTAGGAGCGTTAGCCGAGAAGGTAGAAACAAAAGTCGATGATAAAGAATCTGATCGCCCCTTGCAATTTTTCTCAAGAAAGGACATTGAGGAAGAATTAAGGATTATGCGACATTACGCACCATACATAAGGCAGGAGCTTGAGGCGGCGGAAAGGGCGAAGAGGGACGAGGCGGTTGTCATACCTGCATGGCTGGACTACGACAAGTGTCCGGCAGTCAGGTACGAGAGCCGGGAGAAACTGAAAAGGTTCCGCCCCGAGACCCTTGGACAGGCGGGCCGCATTCCAGGCGTCAACCCCGCCGATGTAGCCGTCCTCGCAATAATCATCAAGCGAGGACATCACTGAAAGTGGACTGAACTTTCGTGCACTTTTTTACAACAAGGGGAACGAAATATGCTATAATTTAATCAACTGTGAAAATCATATTTCTGTTCATAGACGGCGTGGGGATGAGAGAGGCTGCGGCGGACAACCCGGTAAACCCCGAGGTTTGCCCGACGCTGTGCCGTCTCATCGAAAAGCACGCGAAGCCAGTCGACGCCTGCCTGGGCGTCGAGGGGCTGCCGCAGTCCGCCACCGGACAGGCCACGATGTTCACAGGAGTCAACTGCTCGAAGGCCATGGGCAAGCACTGCGAGGGGTTCCCCGGTCCGGCGCTCAGGAAGATAATCGAGGAGAACAACCTCTTCCTCCAGCTCAAGAAGCGTGGAAAGAGGGTGAAGTTCGCGGACGCGTACCTTGTCGAATCCCCGGACGAGCTGGTGTCGCGCAGGTACAAGTCGGTGACGACCGTGATGGCGCTGACGACGCCGGAGGTCATAACGACTGCGGACGACCTCATGGAGGACCGCGCGCTCATGCAGGACCTCACGCGCGAGACGATTCAGGACCGCTACCCCGACATCCGCGTCATCCCGCCGCAGCGCGCGGCGGAGCATCTCTTCGCTCTGGCGAGGGACTACGACTTCACGCTATACGAGTTCTTCCAGACGGACGTCTCGGGCCACTCAATGGACTACGCGCGCGCGTGCGCGGTGCTCCGCACGTACGACCGCTTCCTGGCCTCGCTCGTACGGCTGACGGAGGCGGCGGGAATTACGGTTGTAATGACGTCGGACCACGGAAACATCGAGTGCATGGACGACAGGGGGCACACGCGAAACCCCGTCCCGTTCATCGCGATAGGTCCGCACGAGAAGCAGATCCGCGACGGAGTGGAGTCGCTTCAGGATGTGACGGGGACGATACTCGCCGCGTACGATTCAGTTTGACGGGGAAAACAACATTCAACAAAAACAAGGAAAGGGGAGAAAAAATGGCATGCAAGTGCAAACATTGTGAATCCGACTTCCAGGCGCCGATGAGCGCCCTCTGGAAGGTCTACGACGGAATCTCTGGCAAGCCGGACATCGTCGCCGTCGCCTGGGAGCGCGAGGACGGCAAGGTCTTCCGGTACGACCTGCCGATTCCGAAGAGACTGGACCCGGATGCGACGAAGTACGTCTCGTACGTCGTGGACCGCATCGCGAAGTTCATCGTCTGGTCCGCAGGCGGCTGGAAGCTCTACCTCGCCGGACCCGATGCGATCGTCAAGCCCGTCGCCAACGCCTACACCAAGAAGGGCGCGCGCAAGTTCGACTGGGACTTCTTCACGTCCATCTACGGACGCCCCGTCGAGGCTGTCATCGTTCCCTACAAGCAGATGCCTGTGACGAACGAGAAGCTCCAGAAGGTGAAGACCGTCGCGGACGGATGCCGCATCGGCTTCGACCTCGGCGCGTCCGACTTCAAGATTTCCGCGCTCAAGAACGGCAAGGTCGTCTTCTCGAAGGAGTTCCCGTGGGATCCGCGCAACAACGCC